>JAAUYW010000053.1 GCA_014804915.1 Desulfovibrio sp.
CGCGACAGCCTGAATCTCTATTTGCGGGAAGTAAGCCGCTTTCCGATGCTCAAGGCCGAGGAAGAGCATGCCCTGGCAGTGCGCTGCCGAGATTACAATGATCCTGATGCGGCATTCAGGCTGGTGTCCTCCCATTTGCGGCTGGTGGTCAGGATAGCCATGGATTTTCAGCGCCGCTGGATGCAGAACGTGCTTGACCTTGTGCAGGAAGGCAATGTCGGGCTCTTGCGGGCTGTGAACAAGTTCGATCCTGACAAGGGCATCAAGTTTTCCTATTACGCGTCTTTCTGGATCAAGGCCTATATCCTGAAATTCATCATGGATAACTGGCGCATGGTCAAGATTGGCACCACCCAGGTGCAGCGCAAGCTGTTCTATAACCTGAATAGGGAGCGCCAGAAGCTGATTGCCCAGGGTTTTGATCCGGATGCGTCCCTGCTTTCGGCCAGGCTGGGCGTGAGCGAGGAGCAGATTGCGGAGATGGACCAGCGCCTGGCCTCAACGGATCTGTCCCTGAATGTCCAGGTGGGCGAGGAAAACGGCTCTTCCACGCGCATGGATTTTTTGCCCGCGCTTGGTCCCGGGGTTGAGGACAGCCTGGCTTCCACGGAAATTTCCGATCTTGTGCGCAGCCAGATGAAGGCGATCATGCCTCGCCTTAATGAAAAAGAGCGTTATATTCTCACTCACAGGCTGCTTGCCGAGGAGCCGGCCACATTGCGCGAGATAGGGGAGCGCTACAATGTGACGCGCGAGCGCGTGCGCCAGCTGGAAGCCAGGCTTCTGGACAAGATTCGCAAGCATCTTACGCTTGATATCAAAGATTTTTCCCAGGAATGGATTGAATCCTGATGGATTGTCGCGCATGAAATATATCCTGATCGGCAGCCGCATGGCGCCGCTTGTCCTTGGTCTTGCAATTTGCGGGAGCGCATGGGGNGTTCCNCCAGGCACGGACGCATTCGCGCCGCCCCAGGANCCCAGGCCCGCAATCCAGGCGGAGCCTGGCGAGCCGGCCGCGCAGCCAGCGTCGCCGACGCTGGCCAAGGATCTGGTCATAGCGCCGCAGCAGAAAGAGCTGAGCCGCAATGCTGAGGAGACATACGCCTATTTGCTGTTTATCCAGGCGATTCTCGACGAGGATGANGCCGCGCTGCTGGATGTCGCGCCGCTGCTGGCCAAAAGCGCCGCGTCCGCCCAGATCTGGCTGGATGGCGGCGTCTGGCTGATGAGCCGCAAGTCGCCCAANGCCGTGGTTTATCTGGAGAAGGCGCTGGAATCGCATCCGGACGATCTTTCNCTCAGCCTGCTTCATGCCGAGGCGCTTGGCGATCACGGCATGGCTGGCNGGGGGGTCGCCAGAATGCGCGANTANCTTGCGGCTCATCCGGATGCGCTTGACGCGAAGCTCGAGCTGGCCCTGCTGCTTGTGAAAGACAAGCAGTTTGGCGATGCGCAGAAGCTGCTCGGCCAGATTACCCAGAAGCAGCGCACGCCGCTTGTTGACTACTACCAGGCCAAGGCGCTGCTGGGCATGGACAAGCGGGCCGAGGCAATACCCTATTTGCGCAAGGCTGTGCGCGGCATGCCTGATTTTGTCGAGGCTCTGGCGGAGCTNGCCTTNGCNTATGAGCAGGAGGGCAATCTGCGCGAGGCGCGCAATATCTATGAGAAACTTCAGAAGCTGAATTTCTCGCCGCAGGATGTGGGCTTGCGGCTGATCAACCTCTCCCTGCGGTTGAGGCAGCCTGAAAAGGCTGTTCAATATGTGCGCCAGGGGCCGGATACGTTGCCGTTCAAGCTNACTGCGGCGAACATGCTGCTGGAAGCCAGGCATTTTCTGCAGGCGGAGGGAATTCTGAAGCAGATAGTTGCCGCGGGCAACGCGCCGGGNGAGGTTTACCTGCTGCTGGCGGATCTGGTATATGAGCAGAGGCACAATCTCGCCGCGGCGCTTTCCTGGCTGGACAAGGCGCCCGAAGTGGGCCCTACCGCAGTGAAGGCGTATCTTTTGCGCTGCCAGCTAATGGCCGAGGCTGGCCGCATGGCGGACGCGCTGGCGGCTGCTTCGGAAGGCGTAGCCAANTTTCCGGAATCTCCGGAGATCCGCGATTTCGAGATTCGTCTGCTNGCGCGGGAGAAAAAACTGCCGCAAGCGCTGGAAGAAGCCAGTGCCGCGTTTGAAAAATGGCCTGATAACGCGAGTTTGGCCTTTCTCTATGGCTCGCTGCTTGATGAAACCGGAAAGAAGGAAGNCGCTTTCGCAGTCATGGAAAAGCTGCTCAAGGCGCATCCCGATAATTTTCAGGCAATGAACTANATCGGCTTTACCCTGGCCGAGCAGGGGCGGGAGCTGCCCCGCGCGCTGGAGCTGCTGCGAAAGGCTGACGAGCTTTCGCCGGATCAGGCNTATATTGTGGATTCCCTGGCCTGGGCGCTTTTCAAGTCTGGCCAGGAGCAGGAAGCCCTGAAGCAGATTCGCCGCGCNATNGGNCTTNGNCAGAGTCANGACCCNGCCATCTGGGAGCATTATGGCGACATAGCCNGAAGCCAGGGCAAAAAGGATGAGGCCAGGCGCGCCTTCAGACGGGCGCTGGAACTGAAACCGGAAAATGCCGCGGTAGTGCGCGGCAAACTGTCGCGAATATGAAAAGAGCGTTATTGATTTTTGCCTTTGNCCTGCTTGCGGCCTGCGCAAGGCCTGTTGCTGAAGCGCCGGAGCTGCCGGCAGACGAAATCTGGCANAAAATGCAGGCCGCGAGCNGGGAGAGGCAGGGACCGTACAGGATGCAGCTCTCAATGCGCTTTGGCGAGGAGGGCAACACGCGCCGNGTCACGGCTGTGCTCTGGGGCAATGGCGAANCTGACATNCGCCTGGATGTAATGGCCGGAGTCGGCGCGATGGTGGCGATGATTTCCGAAACGCGCAATGATTTTCTNGTTTATACGCCGCGTGACAACAAGGCCTATTCGCATTCGGGGCCGAACCGGCCGGTGCTGAAAATTGGAGTGCCAGTGCCTTTTGACCTGTCCAGGCTGGCGGCAATCCTGAATGGCGATTACGNTGCGGCTTTTGGCCAGGCGCCTCTTTCGGAAGAGCCCCTTGCCAATGGNAATGTGGCCTACAAAATTGCAAGCGAACTGGGGGGGACTCTGGAGCTTGACCGCAGCGGCGCGCCAGTGGGCTGGAGCCAGGAAAGCGGCGGCTGGCGGCTGGAGTTCGTCAATGAGGAAAACGATCCGTTTTTGCCGCGCAGCCTGAGGCTTTTGAACAGCAATGGCCAAAGGGCCATAATCCTGGTCAAGGATCGCGAGCAGGTTTCNCGTCCTTTTGACGCGGAGCAGCTCAGGCTGGATGTGCCGGCAGGAACGCCAGTGCTGCCAATTTCCAAATTCAGGCANCCCCGGGCAGGATAGGAAAATGAAGACAGTTCTTATTGGTTCCGACCACGCTGGCTTTGAGCTGAAACGGCTTTTGCTGCAGGAGCTGGCGAAGCTGGGGCATGCAGTTCAGGATGAGGGCACAGATTCGGGCGCAAGCTGCGATTATGCGCAAATCGCGCATCCCCTCTGCGAAAAGGCGCTTGCCGNNGACTGCGCCGGCATCCTGATTTGCGGNACCGGGCTTGGCATGTCCATGGCAGCCAATCGTCACGCNGGCATTCGCGCAGCCAAATGCGATCTTGAGCTGGAGGCGCGCCTCGCACGGCGCCACAATGACGCGAACATTCTTTGCCTTGGCGCCAGGATGATCGGCGCCGAGCTGGCTTTGGCAATAGCTGTCGCCTTTCTGGAAACGGGNTTTGAGGGCGGCAGGCATCTGCGCAGGATTGGCCAGATAGAGCTAGGGTCCTTGTAATCATGCAGATNTATAATTCCCTTGGCANGCGCAAGGAGGAATTCACGCCGCTGGAGCCTGGCCGCGCGCGGGTGTATGTGTGCGGCATCACGGCCTATGATTATTGNCACGTAGGCCATGCCCGNTCCGCCATTGTGTTTGACGTGCTGGTGCGCAGGCTGCGCGCTCTTGGCCTGGAAACCCTGTACATNCNCAATTTCACGGATATTGACGATAAAATCATCAACNGGGCCAATAGCGAGAAGCGCGACTGGCGCGAACTGGGCCAGACCTATATAGACGCTTTTCATGAGGATATGGATGCCCTTGGCGTGGAGCGCCCCGATCTGGAGCCGCGCGCGACCGANCATATCGCNCAAATCCAGGAACTTTGCCANATCCTGATTGACAAGGGCTTTGCCTATGCAACNCCCTCAGGGGACGTATATTTCCGCGTGCGGGCTTACGAGCCGTACGGCCGGCTTTCCGGGCGCAACCTGGATGAGCTGCGCGCTGGCGCGAGGGTGGCGCCAGGCGAGGAAAAAGAGGACAGTCTTGATTTCGCGCTCTGGAAGGCGGCAAAGCCAGGGGAGCCTTTCTGGGACAGTCCCTGGGGCAANGGACGTCCTGGNTGGCATATAGAATGCTCGGCAATGAATGGCCCATTTTTGCCGCTGGACATTCACGGCGGNGGCCAGGATCTTGTGTTTCCCCATCACGAGAACGAGGTTGCCCAATCCGAGGNCGCCTGGGGCAAGGAGCTGGCCCGCTACTGGNTGCATAACGGCTTTGTGCGCATTGATTCCGAAAAAATGTCAAAATCCCTTGGCAATTTCAGNACCATTCGCGCCATACTCNCTGACTGGCTGCCTGAAACCCTGCGTTTTTTCCTGCTNACAAAGCATTACCGGAGCCCGATTGATTTTACGGAAGCCGGCATGATTGATGCCGAAAAAGGCCAGAAACGCGTTTATCAGGCCCTGGCTGAAGCCGGAAAAGCGCTTGNCCGCAGCAAATGGAAACAGGCGNCCGTGCCTGNGGATATCCTGCAGGAATGGCGCAGGCTGCCCGAACTNTATGAAGCCGCCCTGGATGATGATCTCAACACTGCCCAGGCACTTGGGCATATTTTCAGCCAGGCCAGGCTGGTCAACCGGCTTCTGGAAGACAGGAANCTGGCGGCAAGCGAGGGCGCGAGGGAGATNTTGACCCAGTTTGTGGAGCGGGCCGCTTTATGGGACANAAGTCTTGGACTTTTTGGCCAGGAGCCAGGNCAGTTTCTCGCCAGTCTGCGGGACATCCGGCTCAGGCGCTCTGGCCTTGATCAGGCCAGAATCGACGAGNTGCTCCAGGAACGCGCGCTGGCAAGGCAGGCCAGGAATTTCGCTGAATCGGACAGGCTGCGCGACGAGCTGGCAGGGCTGGGCATNACTGTGCGCGATACGCCCCAGGGCCAGGAATGGGATCTGGACTGAATTGAAGCTGGCANCAACAATTCTNGCNNTTTTTCTCTGTCTTGTGCCGGGNTTTNCTGCGCAGGCCTTTTTCCTNGGCGGAGTTTCGCTCAAGGACGAAAAGGAGATGGGCAGAAAGTTCGATGTCATGATGCGCTCGCGGATGCCCATGATCGAGGATCCGGAGGTGCGCCAATATGTCAATANNGTGGTGCGCCGTCTCGTCAGGGCCATGCCGCCGCAGCCGTTCGAGTTCAGCCCATCTGTGGCCCTCCATCCATCCCTCAATGCCTTTGCGGTGCCAGGCGGCTATATCTGCGTATTCTCCGGCCTGATCATGAATCTCGACAATGAGGCCGAGCTGGCTGGCGTGCTTGCCCATGAGCTGGCGCATGTAACCCAGCGCCACGTCGCGTCCAGGCTGGAGCGCGCGCAATACATAACCCTTGGCGCGCTGCTGACCGCAATCGCAGGCGTGGCGCTTGGCGGGCCGGCNGGCGCTGCCGCGGCCGTGACCGCCGCAGGCGCGGGCCAGTCCGCAATGCTGAATTACAGCCGCCTGGATGAGAGCGAGGCGGACAATATCGGCTTGCAGTATTTGCAGGCTGCCGGCTATCCGGCCTCGGGCATGGTTGGCGGTTTCAAGGTATTGCGCCAGAAGAGCTGGCTTAGCGGAATCAGTGTGCCAACGTATTTGTCCACGCATCCGGCAATTGGNGATCGCGTCAATAATCTTGACGCCAGGATCCGGGCCATGCCTGCCAGAAAGAGCCAGTATGACAACAGGCGCTTTGAGCGCGTGAANACCCTGCTTTGGGCCAGATATGGGGACGAGCAGGCCGCATTGCANAGATTTNCTGGCAACGACGGCCTCTCCCTGATGGGCCGGGGCATAGTGCTTGGCAGGCAGAACCGCGTCGCTGAAGCTTCGCGGGCATTTGCCGCGGCTTTGGCGGCCAGCCCGCGCGATTCGCTGGTCATGCGGGAGGCCGGCATTTTTCATTATCGCAAGGGCAATCTGGCGGAAGCCGAAAACTTGCTCACAAGGGCCATGCGCGCTGATCCGCGCGATTACATGGCCTCGTTTTTTTACGGCAGGCTGCTGGATGAGAGCGGCCGCTCCAGGCAGGCGGATGGCTATTATCGCGAGGTGTTGCGCCATGTGCCGCAGGATCCCGAGGTTCATGAGGCCTACGCCAGATCGCTGGGCAAGAGCGGNGATCAGTATCGCGCCTACATCCACCTGGCATANAGCNCGCTTTACGCTAACGAGAAAAAGCAGGCGGAGCGCTATTTGCGCCAGGCAAAGGCNATGGCGGACAAGGGCGGCGACAGGCGCGAATTTGAAAAGCTGCAGGCAGCCTACAATGAGCGCAAGGAAATATGGGACAAAAGCTGATGCTTGAAACGCATGCGACAACAATACTTGCCGTGCGCAAGAATGGCCATGTCGCCCTGGCNGGCGACGGCCAGGTTACNCTTGGNCAGTCCATGATCATGAAGCATACCGCACGCAAGGTGCGAAGACTGAATGACGGCAAGGTNCTTGCCGGATTCGCTGGCGCGACTGCGGATGCGTTCACNTTGTTTGAGCTGTTTGAGGCCAAGCTGAAAGAGATGCATGGCAATCTNACNCGCGCNGCCATAGAAATGGCAAAGGACTGGCGCAAGGATAAATATTTGCGCAGGCTTGAGGCGATGCTCCTGATTGCGGATACGGAGCGGATTCTGCTGCTTTCAGGNACNGGCGATGTNATTGAGCCTGACGACGATGTGGCGGCTATCGGCAGCGGCGGNCCCTATGCGCTGGCAGCTGCGCGCGCCCTGGCNAGGCACGGCGGCGATCTGGATGCCGAGACNATCGCGCGCGAGGCCATGGCCATAGCAGCCGAAATCTGCGTGTTTACAAACGGGAANCTGATTGTGGAAACCATGTGATTGTCCTGCGCCCGGGCTGCAAGATCAATCTGGGCCTTGCTGTTACNGGCAGGCAGGCCAGCGGTTANCATTCGCTTTCNACTTTCTTTTATCCGCTTCAGTATCCGGCAGACTGGCTTGGAATTGTTCCNGGCGAGCCTGGCCAGNTTGCCATCAAATGCAGCGCGCCTGAAATTGACGCCAATGACAATCTCCTGCGCAAGGCCTGGCTAGCGTTTGGCAACGCCACTGGCNTCTGGCGCGGATATCGCCTTTATCTCGAAAAGCGGATTCCCTCGGGCGCNGGCCTCGGCGGNGGCAGCTCGGATGCGGCTGCGTTGCTCGAATTTCTNAANCNGGAAGCTGGCAGGCCGCTNGAGCAGGCTGGCCTTGAGCGGCTGGCATTTTCGCTTGGCGCTGATGTGCCATTTTTTTTGCGCAAAAGCCCGTGTNTTGCCGCTGGNGCTGGCGAGNAGCTGGTTGAGACTGCNTTTGCTGGCGAGCGNCAGTGGCTGGTGCTTGTCAGTCCCGCCATTCATGCCGCGACTGCCAGGGTCTTCGNACGCTGGGANGAGCTTGATGCGGGGCCTGGCGAGGCAGNGGGCGAAGGCAATGAAACCAGGCAATTGTCNGGATTCGGGCCACGCGCAGGGGCTTCCGGCAGTGGGACTGGCTTGACAAAAGCCNGTTCGCCAGCTAGAAACACAATTTCTGCAAGCGGCGTTGATCTGGCCAATGATCTGGAATCCGCTGTTTTTTCCCTGTGGCCCGAGCTTGAGCGCCTCAAGGAGCAGNTGCTTGCCGCAGGGGCCAGCAAAGCCGGCATGAGCGGCAGTGGCGCGAGCTTTTTTGGCTTTTTTGATTGCCGGGAAATGGCCGCGACTGTCGCCAGGCAATTGCGCAAGAACTGGCACCGCGCGTATTGTGCGCAGTTGCGTGATTTTGGGATGTAGCCAAGCGGTTAAGGCAACGGACTTTGACTCCGTCACCGAAGGTTCGATTCCTTCCATCCCAGCCATCCAAAGTCGGGGGAGAATTGCATGTTCAGTGATCTGAAAATTGTTACCGGGTCTTCCAATCCGGCGCTTGCCAGGGCAATTTGCGATCACATGGGCTGCCAGCTCACGCCCTCCCTGGCTACGACTTTCAGCGATGGCGAGCTGCGCATTGAAATTGGCGACAATGTGCGGGAAGACGACGTATTCGTGGTTCAGTCCACCTGTCCGCCGAAAGTCAATGACAATATTGTGCAGCTATGCCTGATGATTGACGCGCTCAAGCGCGCCAGCGCAGGGCGGATCACGGCTGTCATTCCCTATTATGGCTATGCGCGCCAGGATCGCAAGGTAAGCCCGCGCGCGCCAATCAGCGCCAAGGTGATGGCAGATTTCATTGGCAGCGCGGGGGCGGCCCGCGTTGTAACAATCGACCTTCACGCCGGCCAGATCCAGGGCTTTTTCAATTGTCCTGTTGACAATCTTTTCGCAGTGCCAGTCATGATGGAAGATCTGCGTCAGCTGCACGAGGACAGGCTGGTGGTGGTGTCGCCAGATGCCGGCGGCGTGGAGCGCGCGCGCCATTACGCCAAAAAACTGGAGGCGCCGCTGGCCATCATTGACAAAAGGCGCGACAGGCCCAATCAGGCGCAGGCAATGCACCTGATTGGCGATGTTGAGGGCAAGGTCGCCATTGTTGTTGATGACATGATCGATACAGCCGGCACATTGTGCGCTGGCGCGGAAGCGCTAATGAACAACGGCGCGACAAAGATCATCGCATGCGCCACGCATGCGGTGCTTTCCGGGCCCGCAATCGAGAGAATCAATTCAACAGAAGCCTTGTCGCAGGTGATAGTGACTGACACGATCCCGCTTGGCGACAAGCTGGAGCTGTGCCCAAAATTGCATGTCGTGTCCGTTGCCGCGCTTTTGGGCAAAACCATCCACAATATTCACACAGGCTCATCGGTGAGCGTGCTTTTTGTATAGCCAGGTCTGACATGGCATGGTGGAGATCCGGCGCGCCGGACAGGAGAGAAGAATGGAAATTGACAACACACTGAGCGTGCAAAAAAGAACAGGCAAGGGCAAGGGCGCCATTGGCCGCCTGCGCAGCCAGGGGCTGGTTCCAGGCGTGTATTACACCCCTGCCGGTGAGAACATAATGGTGCAATCCCAGACATTGCCGCTTGAGAAAATTTTCGAGAAAGTGGGCCATACCACTGTGTTCAACCTGGAAATTGATTCGCCGGAGGGCAAGGAAACGCATCCAGTGCTGATCTGGCAGGTGCAGCGGCATCCCTACAAGAAGCAGTTTCTGCATATTGATTTTTATGGGGTTGATCTGGACAAGGAAGTCAAGGTGGATGTGCCTGTCGAGTTTGTTGGCACAGCCAGGGGCGTCAAGCTCGGCGGCGTGCTTGAGACCTATCGCGAAAATGTGCATCTTGGCGCCAAGCCAATGGATATGCCCCAGAAAATCACGATCGATGTCAGCGGCATGAATATTGGCGATACAGTTGATATTGCAAATCTGGAATTGCCTCCAAATGTCCGCGCTGTATATGACCACAATTATGCGATTGTCAGCGTGCTTGCGAAGAGCCAGGATGCTGAAGGCGCGGAAGAGGGAGCCGAGGAAAAAGCTGAAGCATAATTCATATCTGGCATTCCCTGGAATGCGGACAGGAGGCCATTGCAATGGCCTCCTGATTTTTTGCGCCTGCAGATGCCCGAGCTGATTCGGTCTGGAAGCTGCACGCTTGAAATCTGGCCAGGACGAAAGGCGGGAGCGCTGCTGTTTTATCCTGGCACAATGCTCGCTCCCGGCCATTACCAGGTGTTGCTTTCCGCTTTTTACAGGGCCGGCTTCACAGTTGCGGGCATTCATTTGCCTGGCCACGGCGAGCGGCGCTCCGAGAGGAATTTCACATTCCGGACCCTTTTGCTGGCGGGCCTTGAAGCCGAAGCCCTGTTGCGCAGGCTGGGCTACCGGCAGATAGCGATAGCAGGCCACAGCCAGGGAGGCATTCTCGGACTGGCTCATGCGGCTGCTTCAACAGGCATTCAGGGAGCTTTCCTGATCAGCGCGGCCTATCCTGATATGCGGGAGGCGATTCGCCTGACCAGATTCGCGCCACTGGAAAAATGGCGCGACAGGATTATGGGCGGACTGCGGGTTCTGGCAAAAACGGTTCCCTGGCTTCCGTTGCCTCTGCCTTTTTATCTTCGGCTGCGCAAGATTGTGGCTGGCAAAAAGCATCCGGCATATATGGGGGCTGGCAAGGGCAGGCTGGCCTATCCCCTGCGTTTTCTGGTTTCCTTGTTCGGGGCTGTCATACCAAGAAGAATTTATTGTCCTTTGCTGCTTTTCAATGCCAGAAACGACGCGCTTTTCACGCCGGATCTGATAGAAGCGACATTTGCGCAAATCGAAGCTCCGGACAAGGAACTATGCTGGCTGCCGACAGGCGGCCATATCGCGCCATTAAATCCCGCGCTTGCGGATTATATTGCCAGAAAGACCGCAGAAAAATGCGCCAGCCTGGGTTTTCATCTGGAATTTGGGAGTTGAACATGGCTTATGCGGGACTTGTAGCCGGCCTGGGAAATCCCGGGCAAAAATATGCTGGCACCAGACATAACATGGGTTTCATTTTTATTGATGATCTGCTGGAGCTAGCCGGTCGGGAAGGCCAGTGTCGCGAATTGAATGGCAGAAAATTCAATGCGCGGCTTTGGGCTGTGAGCCTGCCGCAGCTGCGAGGGGAGTGGCTTGCCTGCGAGCCACAGACCTTCATGAATAGCAGCGGCGACGCGCTCAGGCCGCTACTGAACTGGCATAACCTGGAGGCTGCGCAACTGGTTGTGGTCCAGGATGAAATGGATATTCCGGCAGGCGAGCTGCGTTTCAAATTTGGGGGCGGCCTTGCCGGACACAATGGGCTTTTGTCAATCAGTCAGCAGCTTGGCACGCAGGATTTTTACAGATTGCGGATAGGGATAGGCAAGCCGATGCGCAAGGAAGATACGCTGGCCTGGGTTCTGGGACGGCCTTATGGCGAGGACCGTGAAAAAATAGCTGCGATCATGCCGTACGCGCTGGAAACCCTGTTTGTTTTTTCCGAAAAGGGGCTTGCTGCTGCAATGCAATTTGCGCACACGGCGGCAAAGGAAGCCGGGGGCACCGCGGGCAATTAATGGGGAGGGAGCGCTCCCTATCTTAGGCCATATTATTTCTTGTAAGAGAACAAGGCAGGGGCAGAATAAATTCCGAGCCCGCTGACGATCGAAGGATCCAGCCTATCCAGGTTGCTGAAGATCATATCGACCACATTTTCCCCTTGCAGGACGGAGATATTCTTGCTTGCCGCCAACGCCAATGCTTGCGGATCGATCTGGGACGCGCTTGTGATAAATACTCCCTTATATCCTGCGCCGCTATATTTTGGAGCTGCAAGCGCATTAATCAACTGGCGACGCCAGTCTTTCCGGAGACGCCTGTGTGATGCTTTACCTGGGCCAGAATTTTGATTTCGCCAAGGATATTATCATAGCGGGATGCTATGACATCCGCATCGCAGCCGGCAGGCAAATCATTCTTTGGCAATATTCTGGCATTGTCATAGCCTATGCATTGAAGCAATGCGCAAATCAGGCCTTCAAAGCCTGCGCCTCCCGCCTGTAATTGCGTTTTGCCTTTCTGGATATTTTCGAGCAGGCATTTACGCGCTTCTGCCATTTTATCATTCAGGCTATTGCTAAAAGCGGTTTCATACGCATCCTCGCCGTATTGGAAGAGATAATCGATTTCTGTGGCAAAATCATCAAGATCCAGACAGATAGAACCCATCATTCTCAATCTGCTTTGCAAGCCGTGAGAAAGTCTGGATCTCGAGATTCTGGCTACATTTCCCGCAGCATCCCTTTTATATTCCACCAATTGCAGATTTGCCACGTCCAGTGGCTGGATAAGGGTCTTGTCGTAGCTTTCCTGTCCTTTGGCTTTTGCAAGGGCGAGTTCATAGGGAAGTGGCACAATTATTTTTGCGCCTGCCTTAATATCCTTAAATCTCGCAGCCTGGTTGCACCATCTGCTAACTGTGGCAGGAAAATATGGTTGACCCTTATAATAGACATCGTAAACCTTGTCATGTACTTCTGTCCCATCCTTGCAAGAAAAGAAATCAACCTCGCTCCAGCCCACACCAACCACATTTTTCTTGTCAAATATTGATTCAAAAATATTAGGGGATTGAGGTCTGACCAGATAATAACCACTCATGAATTTCTCCTTGTGTTTGAGAATTGCTGCAAAGCTTTTCAATGAGCTTTAAGCATGATGCCTAATAGGGATTTACGGGTTCAGAATCCGGAACGCAAGGATATTTTCGCATTATCAGGGCAGCCGGCCTATTTTTTGATCCCCCTTGAAATGAAGGCCAGAGTTTCGCCAAACAGGTTTTCATCGCCGTATGGCGTTAGCGCGACTGTCCGGTTTGCGCCCACAAGCGTTGAGATGATCACTTGAGCGCCCACGTCCGGTTCAAGCGCAATCAGCGACCCGTCCGCTACGCCCCGCCTGATCTGGTCAGCAAGCAGGTTGTGAATGACTGCAAAGCTTTCGTCCATCTGCTTCCTGTCCGAATGCGTTTTCATGTCGGAATAGGGGGAGCAGCGAACCAGCACCAGCCAGCTGGATCTTGGACTGATTGAAAAGTCGAGATAGGCCTTGCAAAAGCGCATTACGGCTTCAAAGCCATTTGCGGCGCCGGCTACGGCCTCTTCCAGGCATGCCTGAAAGTTTGCCAGCACATCAAGGCCAGAGGCCAGGAACAGTTTTTCCTTGTTGCCGTAGTGATGCGTGAGCAGGCCCAGCGCCACGCCGGCGCGTTCCGAGATTTTCTTGAAGGTCGTTTCGGAATAGCCATATTCCGCAAAAAGTTCCTTTGCCGCCTCAAGCAGCGCTTCCTTGCGTGACTGCAATCTAGCCCTGCCTCTTGCCTGTTTTGCCGCTGAACGCGTGCTGGCCATGATAGCCAAGCTCTTCCAGGCGCCTGTCAACAAGGTCGTAGAGGCTGCCGCGGGTGAAACGGCCATCCTTGCGCTTTTTGCCAGCTGGCAGATCCGTAAGCAGCTCCATCGCCTCCTCGATATGGGAGACGGCATAGATCGCGAACCGGCCGGCTGCGACATCCTCAAGTATTTCTGGCGAGAGCATCAAGTGCGCGATATTGTCGCGCGGGATGATGACGCCCTGGCTGCCAGTGAGCCCATGCCTGGCGCAAACCTTGTAAAAGCCCTCAATCTTGCGCGTGACTCCGCCAACTGCCATGATCTGGCCAGAATGGCTGACAGCGCCTGTAAAGGCGAGATCCAGCCTGGCCGGGATCTGGGCAAGAGCTGACAGCAGAGCTGCAAGTTCCGCGCCTGAAGCGGAGTCGCCTTCAATACCGCCATAGCTTTGCTCGAAATAGAGCGAAGCCGAGAGCGCGATTGGCCTTTTGCCCGCAAACATGCTGGTCAGGTAGCTTTTGAGAATCATCATCGCCTTGGT
>JAAUYW010000054.1 GCA_014804915.1 Desulfovibrio sp.
CTCATGCCGCTGATTGGCGGCGGCGTGAAGCCCATCACATACGCCTCGGGCTGCATCATGGTTACAGCCATCATCTGCTGCGAGAAGTCAAATGCGGACTGGCCAGGTTTCGTGCGCTCTTTCCAGGGAATGAGCTTGGCGAAAAATGTGGAATAGTTGCTTTTGGCAGCGCCGGTGGTGATGTCAATGCCATTGATGTTGGCGACCATTTCAACCAGCGGCGACTTGCGCGCGAACTGCTCCGTGACTTCGCCGACCCTGATTGTGCGGTTCAGCGAGGCGCCGTCGTCAAGCACGTCCATGCCGAGAATGTAGCCCTGGTCCTCATTGGGCACGAGGCCGCCAGGCAAGATCTGGAACAGCCACCAGATGACCACGCACATGCAGCCTGTGAACAGGTAGGTGAGGAAACCGTGATCCTTGGCAAGGCGCACGGCAGTCATGTACCAGTCCGTGAACTTGTCAAAGCCGTCGTCAAACCATTTGAAGACCTTGGGCGGCTTGTAGCCTGCCGGACGCAGCTTGAGCATCAGGGCGCAGAGGGCTGGCGTGAGCGTCAGCGCGACAATGCCGGAGAGCGTGACCGAAATCGCGATTGTGATGGCGAACTGCTTGTACATCTGGCCGGCGAGGCCGCCCAGAAAGGCGACAGGAATGAACACGGAGCAGAGCGAGAATACAATGCCGATAACAGCGGGCGTGATTTCATTCATGCCCTTGGCTGTGGCCTCAAGCGGCGGCAGGTGCTCCTCTTCCATGATGCGCTCGACGTTTTCAAGCACGACGATGGCGTCGTCCACAACCAGGCCAATTGCCAGCACCATTGCGAACAGCGTGAGCGTATTGATTGAAAAGCCAAGCGCGTACAGGCCGCCGAATGTGCCGATAATGGAAACCGGCACAGCCAGGCAGGGGATGAGCGTAGCGCGCCAGTTCTGCAGGAAGATGTAAACCACGGCCATGACCAGGAGGAGAGCCTCAAACAGCGTCTGGATGACCTCATGAATCGATTCCATGACGAATTCATTGGTATCCACAACGATGCGGAAGCCCATGCCATCCGGCAGGTTTTGCGTTATCTCCGCCATGCGCGCGCGCACCCGCGTTCCTGTGGAAATCGCGTTCGCGCCAGGCTGCAGGTAAACCGCGCCCATTGCCGCGGTATCGCCGTTCATGCGCGAGGCAACGGAATAGTCCTGGCCGCCAAGCTCGATATTTGCCAGATCCCTGAGGCGCAGCATTGCCGAATCCGGCCCGTTGCGGACTATGATTTCGCCAAACTGCTCCGGCGTTGTCAGCCGGCCCAGCGTTTCAATCTGCCAGGTGAGCTGCGTGCCCTCGACAACCGGCATCGCGCCGAGGCGCCCTGGCGCGAATTGCGAGTTCTGCTCCTGGATGGCTGCCACCACCTGCGGAATCGAAATGCCATATTTGGCCAGCTTGTCCGGCTGCAGCCAGACGCGCATCGAGTAGTCTTCCTGGCCGAAATTCTGGCAGTCGCCAACGCCCTGCACGCGCTTGAGATCATCAACTATGTTGATTTTCTGCCAGTTGGAGAGCGTAACCTGGTCATAGCGCCCATCCGGCGAATAGGTGCAGAAAAACATGAGCACTGCGGGCGAGCGCTTGGTGACTGTGACGCCCTGGCGGCGAACCTCCTCCGGCAGCTGGGTTTGCGCGAGGTTGACCTTATTGTTCACGTTAACCATCGCGATATCCGGATCAGTGCCCAGGTAAAAATAAACCGAGATCTGACCCATGCCCGAGCCCGAAGCCGATGTGGAAGTCATGTAAAGCATGTTTTCCACGCCGTTGATATTGATCTCAAGCGGCGCCATGACAGTGGCGGAGATGGTCTCGGCTGANGCGCCCGGGTANGTNGCCTGCACATTTACTGTTGGCGGCACAAGTTCCGGATACTGGGCGACTGGCAGCACGGTGATCGCCATGGCGCCCACAAGCGTGATGACGATGGATATGACAGCCGAGAGAATCGGCCTGCGCAGGAATAAATTGGGTTTTGCGGTAATTGCCATGGATTAGCCCTGCTTTGCGCTGGTCTCGTCCTGCGCTTTTGTCTCTTCCGGCTTCTGCCCGGGATCGCGCAGCTCTTCCTGCGCCGGCATGACNCTCACTTTTGCGCCTGGCCTGGCCTTGACCATGCCCTCGCTGATAATGCGCTCTCCGCCCTGCAGCCCTTTTGTGATCAGATAGCGGTCGCCAACTGTCACGCCGATTTCGATCGGGGCGATTGACACTACGTCTTCCTTGTCAACAATCATCACGGAATCGCCGCGGGCAGTGTGCGCCACGCATTTTTGCGGAATGAGAATCGCGTTTGTCAGCACATCGCCAGTCATGTAAATGCGCACATACTGNCCNGGCATGATTTCGCCATTCTTGTTGGAAAACACGGCCCTGGCCTGAATTACGCCNGTTGCNGGCTGCACCTTGCTGTCAATGAACTGGATGTCCCCCTCGCCATTGTACATTCGTCCGTCCAGCAGGCGCAGTTTGGCGACATAGCGGTTATCCTGCGGGAAGCGCAGCCTNCCCTGGCGATTTAGCTGCTGGCGCAGCATGCGCTCAGGCGCGGCGATGGAGAAATCAATGTACATCGGCTCGGTCTGGTTTACGTATGTCAGCAGCGAATTGTTGCTGACCAGGTTGCCTGGCGTGTAGATTTCCTTGCTGCTGTATCCGGAAACCGGCGAGGTGACCTGGCAGTAGTCCAGATTGATCTGCGCGAGCTGCAAATCCGCCTTGGCTGTCTCATAGGCAGCCCTGGCNGCNTCGCGCTCNTTCTGGGAGACAGCGTTCTTCTCGTACAGGGGCCGCACGCGGCGCCATTCGCGCTCGGCATTCACATACTGCGCCTGNGCAGCTTCCATGCGGGCTTCATACACGTCCCGGTCCAGCTGGAACAGCTGCTGCCCCTCCTTCACGAAGTCGCCTTCATTATAAAGCCTTTTTGTGATGATCGCCTCAACGCGGGCGCGCACTTCAACTGCGCGCGAGCCCGAGGCCTGCGCCTGGTATTCCGCATCCCAGGGATAATCCTCAACCTTGACCTCGTAAACGGATACAGGCGGCGCCATTGCCGCCTGCTTTTTGTCATCCTTTTCCGTGCACCCGCTCAGGGTCAAAAGGGCGCAAGCCAGCAAGCCTGGCAGAAATGCTCTGAATCTCATGCTATTCTCCAATGCGGCGAAGCGGCAAATTCCGGCAGTTTCCAGAAAATCGCAGGTTATTCCGCTAGNATAAACTTAAAAAAAAGGAAGTGGCAACAAAAATCTGGAGACTGGATANTGGGTAAAGAAAGNNAGTNATTACANATACTTANCTACCCATATTGGNNAATGTAANCCTTTGTGATTGCTGGATNAATTTATTCCTGCGGCTCAGGATTCTCGATTGAGGAGCGCGTCTGGCGCGCCAGGCGGCTGGCAATCTGCAAATACGCGACCCACCAGACGGTATTTTTCAGAAGCTGCACNCGTTCAAAGCGCTGGCGCTCGTCGCTGGAGCGAAAAGTGGTGATCTCGAGATTTTTTTCGGAGCCGACCTCATCGTAGAAATTGACGCGCATGGCTGCGCGGCTGATCTGGCGGATCGAATCCGGAGACATTCCATTCAGGGTCCTGTCCGCGATTTCCGTCGCCTGCATTGGCACGGTCAGCTGNTCGGAATCCGCNCTCACNTGCGTGAGCTGGCCATTGAGCAGAAATTCGATCCTGGAGAGATTGGCGAGATTGATCCGGCTNTTGATGATTACCCTGGACTGGCGCAGCATGCGGTAATANAATACGCCAAGCTGCTCGGATGCGCCAATCACCACTGTTGTCTGGGTATCNGGCGTGAANACGCCGATACTCGCAGTCATGCCGGAATCTTCCGCTATGAGCCGCTTTTCTTCGATTACCGCCCGCTGNACGCGCTGCGCCTTGCGCCGCGTTTCAAAAAAAAGAAAGACAAGAAACAAAAGCAGCAGCCCGACAAGAGCGTACTCCATGCTGATTTCCCCCCGGATTGCCAGTGCGACGCAGCCAATGTAAGCTTTTTAATCGCGATAGCGCAAGCGTTTGAGCACGCCGCTTTTGGCAGCCAGGATCTCGGCGACAATCGCCACCGCGTCCTGTCCGGTTGTCTGGCTGCCAATTCCGAGGCCCATTGGGCAGCAGATTGCCGCCAGCTCGGCGTCAGGCGCGCCCGCCTCTTTCAGGCCGGNGAAGATTTCCCTTGCNAGCTCCCTGTTCGCCCAGGCGCCGATGTAGGCCGCGCTGGTNGGCAGGCACTGGTAGAGAATGTGCTNGCAGTCCCGCGCGTCCTCGGCAAAGACGCAGACATAGTGGTTGGCGTCTATCTGGCAGGCTTCGGCCAGATCGTTGTAATCCTCAAGCACATGCACGGCGCCTGCCAGCCTGGCCAGCTCATCCTCCGGATCAGGAGCGGCCTTTGCCGCCAGCTCGATATTGAAGCCGCATTGCAGCGCAAGCCTGGCGCAGGCCAGGGCNAGCTCGCCTGAACCGCAGATCAGCGCGGTCTGCGGCTCTTCCGGCTCTGGCGCTGTTTCCGGCTCCGGCTCGGGCTCTGGCTCCGGATGCGGCCGCAGCGCCATCTCCAGGCGTTCGATCTGATCCATGCCGTCTATTGAAGGCCCCAGGGCCTCTTCCGGCTCGCGTGAGCGTTTAGGCATCTTCTTCTCCATCGCGGACATAGCCGCAGCCCCTTTTCGGGCATTTGACCTGCAGCCCCTGGCGCGTTTTTTTCTCAATCAGATACGGGCTGCCGCATTGCGGGCATTCGCCAGGAACCGGCCTGTCCCAGCTGGCAAAATCGCAGTCCGGGTAGCGGTCGCAGGAAAAGAACAGTTTGCCCTTTTTGCTGCTTTTTTCAACCAGCTGGCCCTGGCCGCAGGCCGGGCAGGTTACGCCTGTAGGTATGGAAGCCGCGTAATGGCAGTCAGGATAGCCGGTGCAGGCTATGAATCTGCCGCCAGTCCTCGTTTTCCTGATTACCAGATCCTTGCCGCATTGCGGGCACGCGCCCACTTTTTCCAGCGCCTGCTCCTCCCGCTCCACAGCCTGGACGTTGCCATTGCTGTCGCGCTCGAAATTGCTGGTATAGCGGCAATCCGGATAGCCGGAGCAGGCCAGGAAATCCCCGGATTTGCCGAACTTGATCAGCAGGGGCTTGCCGCAGTCCGGACAGGCCAGCCCGGATTGCACGCCGCCCTTTACGCTGCGCATGTTAGCTGCGGCTGCCGCGAGCGTGGGGTTGAAATCCGCAGCGAATTCGCCCAGCAGGTTCACCCAGTTTTCATTGCCGTCAGCTACGCGATCCAGACCCTGTTCCATTTGCGCCGTAAAGCCGACATCCATCAGCCGGCTGAAATGCTCGACCAGCTGCTTGCAGACAACGCGGCCCAGATCCGTTGGCGCGAGCTTCTTCTCTTCCAGGCGCGCGTATTCGCGATCCTGCAAGGTGCTGATTATTGCCGCGTAGGTGGAGGGGCGGCCAATGCCCAGCTCCTCAAGCTCCTTGACCAGGGACGCCTCGGTATAGCGCGGCGGCGGCTGCGTGAATTTCTGCTCCCTGTGCAGTTTGACCAGTTTCAGCTCCTGGCCCTTTGCCAGCGGCGGCAGGATGGAATCTTCCTCCTGTTTTGACATGGCAGCCAGAAAGCCGGGAAACAGCAGCTGCTCCCCTTTTGCGCGCCATTGGCCCGGGCCGCTGTCAATCAGGGCGATGGTGTCGTTGAAGCGGGCCGACGCCATTTGCGAGGCCACAAAGCGCTCCCAGATCAGCCTGTAAACATTGTACTGATCAGCCTGCAGGTATTCCCTGACCATTTCCGGCCTGAGGTTTACGTCAACCGGCCGGATGGCCTCGTGCGCATCCTGCGCGGCTTCCCTTTTCTTGTACTGGCGCGGCTTTGGCGGCAGGTATGCCTCGCCGAAGGCTTCCTGGATGAATTCGCGGGCGGCGTTCTGCGCCTCTTTCGCAATCCGCGTTGAATCCGTGCGCATGTATGTGATGAGCGCAGTCAGGCCCTTTTCGCCAAGCTCCACGCCCTCATAGAGCCTTTGCGCAATCTGCATGATTCGTTTTGCCGGATAGCCATGCCTCTGGTTCGCAGCCTGCTGCAATGTGGAGGTGATGAAGGGCGGAGCCGGAGCGCGGCTGCGCTCCTTTTTTTCAACGCTCGCTGTCACGAAAGGCTTGCCGCGGATTGATTCCTCAAATGCGGCCGCTTCTTCCGCGGAACGAATCACAGCCTTTTTGCCATTGATTCTCACAAGCTCGGTCCTGAATTGCGGCGGCTCGTCCGCTTCCAGGATGGCTGTGAACGGCCAGTATTCTTCCGGCCGGAAGGCCTCGCGCGCCTCCTCGCGATCCACAATCAGGCGCAGGGCTACGGACTGGACGCGGCCGGCCGAAATGCCGCGCTTGATTGTCTTCCAGAGCAGCGGCGAGATCTTGTAGCCCACCAGCCTGTCCAGAATGCGCCGCGCCTGCTGCGCGTCAAAAAGATCGGTGTTCAGCTCGCGCGGGTGCGCGATGGCCTCCCTGACTGCGCGCTCCGTGATCTCATTGAACTGGATGCGCTTGATCTCCCTGGCGCGGTCGCGAATCAGCTCGGCTACATGCCAGGCTATCGCCTCGCCCTCGCGATCCGGGTCAGGCGCAAGGTAAACTACATCGGCCTTGGCGGCCTGCTGGCGCAAATCATTGACAACCGCCTTTTTTTTATCAATAATTTCGTATTGTGGAGCAAAGCCGTTCTCTTCGTCCACGCCAAGCGAGCTGGAGGGGAGGTCGCGCACATGCCCCACGCTGGCAGCCACTGTATAATTGGAGCCAAGAAATTTCCTTATCGTCTTAACCTTGGCTGGAGATTCTACAATGATTAGCTGTTTTGCCATTCGATCCTCTTTGCGGCGCATTGCCGCCAACACTGTCTGGCCGCAATTTACGGCAAAATGCCTTAACGTCAAGCCTGAAATTCCGCTGCGGCCGGCCATTGGCCTCTGGCTTTTTGCGCTGGCCATCGCGCTTCTGCTGCCTGTGGCAGGCTGCAGCCGCTCCGAGAGCGCCCAGCCCGAGCGGACAGGCGCGGGCCAGATGATTCCAAAAGCCCTGGCCAGTCTGGAAACCTTTCATAACGGCTCGCTCAATTTGCCGGACAAGGCAGGCGCGCCCAGAAAAATCTATGTTGATTGCCACGGCAATGAAAAACTGACTCCGCACCTGGACCAGCATCTTGAAAAGGCGCTGGCAGGCGGCAATTTCCGGATTGCCGGCGCGCCCAGCGAGGCTGGCTACATCCTTCATGTCAATATTCTCGATCACGGCAGCGTCGCGCCCGAATCCCTCAAAAGCGCGGTCCGGGCAGGCTATGGCAATCGCGCCGGATTTAGCGGCGCGGGCGCGGACGGGATGCTTGTGGACGCGCTGATGGTGCAGCGGCGCGTGCCCGAGGCAAAACGCGAAAGCCTGCAGAAAATGAAAAATGTGAGCAGCCGCAATGCCATTGGCAGCAGCCAGATGCGGATTGGCGTTCTGGGCAGCGACAGGGAGCATGACGCCGAGGCCTTTTCCGCGGCAATTGCCGCGGAGCTTGCCGGCCGCGTGAAATAGCAGCCAGGCGCGCTGGCTGACTGTTTGCCTGCGCATCGGAAAAAGCGCGGTTTTGCGATATTCTGGAGCAGCACAGGCTGATTCAGCGCGGGGCATTAAAATTACAGGGCTGACGCATCTTCCAGAAAAAGTTTTAACATAAGGAGATGAAAGAGCTATCCTATCAAATTTTGTTGAGGTTCTAGGAGATTCCCGATCCCCGGATGGAGCGAACGAAGATTCATAGCCTGCCCACCCTCCTCTTTATCGCATTATGCACTTTTTTGACAGGCGGCAAAAGTTTCTACGAGATGGAGCTTTGAATATGGCTTGATAAGGTTATAGGATATATCCTATATGGCTTATGTGAC
>JAAUYW010000055.1 GCA_014804915.1 Desulfovibrio sp.
CAGGGCCAGGATCCTCGCACTGGTTGGGATAAAGATGGATTGGCACGCCAAAGAGGGCCAGCAGCATGGACCCGGTTAACGTGGCGCGGGGCAGGCCCTCGCCAAGCAGGCGCTGCTTGATGCAGAGGACATGGCTTGCATAATGCGCGGCCAGGGGCAGGTTGTGACTCACCATGATGAGCGTGAAGCCAAATTCCTTTCTGGTCTTGTCCAGAAGCTGCCAGAACATGCGCTCGCCGCGATAATCCACGCCTGCTTCAGCTTCATCCAGAATCAGCAGGTCAGGGCGACGCGAGAGCGCGGAGGCCAGAAGCACGCGCCTTAGCTCGCCGCCGGAAAGGTCGCCGAGTCGCTGTTTCTCCAGTTTTTCGGAGCCAACCATCTGGAGGAAGCGCCTGCCAGCCTGGCGCGACCTGGGCGAGCAGCCGAGCCAGAGGGGCTTTTTTTCTTCAGCGAGAGCCAGAAACTCATAAACGCGCAGGGGCATTTGGCTATCAGTCATCAGATGCTGTGGCACGTAGCCTATGACCGGCTTGCGGCAGGGCTGCCCATCTGGCAGGAAAAAACTGATTTCGCCAGCGTAGCTGGTCTCGTCCAGAAGGCAGCGCAACAGGGTTGTCTTGCCTGCGCCATTGGGGCCAATAATGACTGTCGCGCTGCCGCATGGCGCTATCGCGTTTATGCCATCGAGAATTTGGCGCCCATTTCTGGAGACGGAAAGGTCCTTGAAGCGGACGCCTACGGGCGTTGCTGACCTACAGCTCTGAAGGGGCAAAGAATTTCTCCAGGATTTCCAGATTTTTCCGCATAACTGAGAGATAATAATCCGGTCCGGCGTTGACTGGCCCGGAGGAACACGGGTCAAGCTGCGCGAATGGGATGCGCGTCTCGCTGGCCAGGGTTTTGAGCAGGCGATCAGGATACTGGACATCNCCTGCAAGGAGGGCCGGCTTTTTCGCGACCAGCAAAAGTTCNAGCCTGGCGAGCTGGCTTGCCGANAGCGCGTTTTCAAAAATGGNTACGATATCCAGGCCGGCATTAGTCGCAAGGTAGGCAAGCGCGTCGTGTTCAATNGCAATGCCGCGGTTTTTTGCCCTGGCCCCGATTGCCTGAAAGCGCTTGTCAAGAGCAGCCAGCNTGTCTGAATAGGCCGCCGCGTTTCTGGCATAAAGCTCCGCGTTTTCCGGATTTAGCGNTGCCAGCCTGGCAGCTATATTGGCGACCATCAGGCGCGCATTGGCGGGGGAAGCGAAGATATGCTCATTTACGTGATCTGCCGCCCCGTCATCCAGCACAGGCACATTCGCGCCGGCGTCAATTATCTGCGGCCGCNTTTCGAGGCCGGCGAGCGGTTTTGCCAGAAATTCCTCAAGTCCCGCGCCATTGACGACAAGCGCGTCGGCTGCGGCCAGTTTCTGAATGTCTGCCGGTTTCAGGGCCAGGTCGTGGGGACAGCCGGCAGCTGCCGGCACGAGCAGGCTCAATTTTACATTTACAGCATTTTCGCAAATGTTGGCGGTAAACTGGTAAACCGGAAAAGTGGANGCGAGAATATGGAAAGTTTCGCAGCGCACATGGCTGCAGGCTCCGAGGAGCAGCAGGGAGCTGGCCAATAGGGTTAGCAGTATGCGTTTCATGACAAAAGGCCTCCTGTCAGATATTTACGCCATCCCGCGCTTGCCAGGCGGTTACGGTATCGTTGATGAAATCACAAATTTGCGCGTGTTCCTGCTTGCCGTTGCCGGAAACCCGCAACNGNGGGGCGAATTTGAAGCGCGCCGGCAGCTCCGGGCGCACCTTGCCAAGCTCCCTGATTCTTTTGCCCNGTCCCCAGGCGTCTGTTTTCAGGGCCAGNGGCACAATTGGCGCGTTTGTCTTGCGGGCGAGCTTGATGCCAATGCTGTTGAATTTGGCTGGATCGAAATTCAGGCANCGTGTGGACTGGGGGAAGATGATGACTGAAACGCCGTCATTGAGCCGCTTGGCCCCTTCTTCGAGGACTGCGGCCAGGTCGGCGCGCGGATTTTCGCGGCCAACTGCAACGGGATTGCGCGAGCGCATGATTGGCCCAAAAAACGGCATGGTTGTCAGGCTTTTTTTCACAACAAAGGTAACAGGCAGATAAGGGCGGATCACAGCAGGCAAGAGGAATGTTTCCAGAGTGCTCATGTGATTGGCAATGAATACGCACGGCTCGCTCAGGCTGGAAAAATTCTCCATGCCTTNAAGCNGGATCTGGCCGCCAGTCTTTTCAAACAATTCGCCAAACCAGGCGCTNCCGTAATTCCAGGCGGCATCGTCGCACTCGTTTCTGGCAGCCTTGCGCCAGAGCCAGANCAGCGGGCCAAAAAACGTGCCCAGCAGGAAACTGGCGGTGGGCAGCGCCGCCTTTTTATGAACCGGGCTGGTCGAATAGGANGNNGGCCCATATTTGCTGACCATTTTCCCNGAAAATCTGATCATTTGCTGCCTGTNTTCCTGCCTATCCAGGCGGCCAGGGCAGGTTCCTGGCCGTTCTGGCCGGGCTGATAAAAGCGCATGCCCTTGAGTCCGTCAGGGAGGTAGTCCTGCGCCACCCAGGACTCAGGGTAATTGTGGGGGTATTTGTAATCCTCTCCGTATCCCCAGGCCTTTTGCAGGCTGGTCGAGGCGTTGCGCAAATGCAGGGGAACAGGCTTCGGCCCATTTTGCCTTACCTCGCGACTCGCATTCAGGTAGGCTGCGTAAGTGGAATTGCTCTTGCGGCTCAATGCCAGATACACCACCGTTTCAGCAAGCGGAATAAAACCCTCCGGCATTCCCGTGAATTCGACGGCCTGCTGGCAGGCGACAGCCATTTGCAGCGCCTGCGGATTTGCAAGGCCGATATCTTCGGATGCGGAAAGAATCAGCCTGCGGCAAATAAACCTGGGGTCTTCTCCGCCTTCGAGCAGGCAGGCAAGGTAATATATCGCCGCATCGGCGTCGCTGCCGCGTATGGATTTGATCAGGGCTGAGGCCAGCTCATAGTGGCTGTCGCCTGCGCGGTCATGTCTGGCCATCGCCTCCGGAAGAGTCCGGGGCAATTCTTCAGGCTTGCGCCTGTTTTCCGGCAGACTGGCCGTGAATTCCACCAGATTCAAAAGCGCGCGTCCGTCGCCGCGGCTGATGCCAGCCAGCATTTCCAGCGATTCTTCGGGAATATCTGCATTGAGCCGCTTGCAGCCGGCCCTGGCCAGTTCGAGCAGATCGGCTTTTTCTAGAGCCTGGAATTTGAGGATATGCAGGCGCGACAGAAGCTGTCTTGTAACGCTGAAGGATGGATTTTCTGTTGTTGTGGCAATCAGCGTCAACTGCCCGCTTTCGAGAAGCGGCAAAAAGAAATCCTGCTGGGCTTTTGAGAAGCGATGCAGCTCATCGAGAATCAGGATATCCGTATTGGCAAGGGCGCGCCGCAGCTGGGGCAGGCCAGTTTCTGGCGCGGAAATGCGCGCATGGCTTTTGCCGCTTTGCTGCGCAAGCAGGAGCGCGAGCGTGGATTTGCCCGTTCCTGGCGGCCCAAAAAAGAGCAGGCTTGGCAGTCTGGCAGCCAGGGCATCGAGTTGCGGGCGCAGATGGGACTGGCCGCGAAACTCGCCAAGGCTGCGGGGGCGCATCGCATCCGCGAGCGGCTGGCTCATCTGGCTGTTTCCTTGAGCTGGGAGGCCCACCAGTGCAAGCCAAGACAGAGGGTGGCGGCTGTTTCGCAGCGCAGCACGCGCTCGCCAAGGCTGACCAGTTCAAAACCGGCCCCCGTCAATGCCGAAACTTCGTCTTCAGCAAGGCCGCCCTCAGGGCCAATGGCATAGACTGTATTGCCAGGATTGCCAAGCTGCGCCAGGCTGATTGCCGCTTCGCCGGCTTTTTCTTCCCAGGGCAGAATGCGCCGCGGGCACGACTGGGCCAGCGCGGCCAGCTTTTCCGCGTTCCCGGCAGGAACAAGCCGCGGAAACCAGGGATTGCGGCATTGTTTGGCCCCGGCCCGCAGCTGTCCCTCGCAGGCCTGACGCAGTTTCTCATCAATATGGCCCTGGCTGCGCCTGGCCTGCCACAGCCACACTTCCCAGGCGCCCAGCTCCGCCGCCTTTTCCAGAAAAAAGCCGCGCCGCGCCGCCTTGCTGAGCGCGATTGCGATGATTGGCCTTGATGCGGGCTCCGGAGTCGTTTTCGTTTCCAGAATTTCCAGCCGGATTTCGCGCCTGCCAGTTTCCAGGACGCGGCAGACGCCGGTATTGCCCCTGCCGTCGAGAATCAGGATTTTTTCATCCTTGCGGATGCGCAGCGCCTGAAAATGGCGCGCCTCCTCGCCGGTGAGCGCGCATTCGCGCTTCCAGTCCCTGCCAGGCAGATAAAAGGCGGAAAGGCTCATGCCTCCTCCTTGCGGGGCGCGCGCTTTAGCCTGGCCCTGGCTACGGATTTGATTGAATCCAGCAGTGTGACAATGCGGCCATAGTTTTTGCGCACTTCAAGGCCGCCCTGGCTCAGGCTGGATTCCGGAGGCTCGACATAGTTGCGAATCAGGTAGCGATCGTGGAGGATGGCCTCGGCGCAGGAAATGATGCTGTCCACGAGATCGGGGAAGAAATTGACGATTTCGTATTGCAGGTCATTGAGCAGGCTGACAGCGCGCTCGCTCATTTCGCGATAGCCGATGTGTGCGCCCCTGAACGCGCGTTTCGAGAGATCTTCGAGAGCCCGCGCCCTGCGCGCCTGCTGGATGTAGCTGAGCCTGGCCTTGACTTCCTGGAAGAGTTCCCGCCTTGCTTCAAAGACCGCGGCTTTTTGCGGAGCCTGAAGATAGCTGTTGATCACTTTCTGGACNTTGGCGAAATATTCATCGGAATAGCTGATCATGCGCNGCTGGTGCTTGACCAGCCAGGTATAGAGAAACTTCAGCCGTTTTTCGTCGGTATCGGTATTTTCNACCACTTCCGTNCGCTTGTANACNATTCGGCCGGTGTATTCGCCCCTGACGATGTCATTCAGGCGCAGGAAAATGCTGGTCGCGTCCTTGATGATATTCAGCCCGCGCAATGGCTGGCCGGTGAGCGGATGCAGAATCTCCTGGCNGGCGACAGAAAGGGCGCGATCCTGGCGCACATTCGCAGGATCGTACCTGTGCTGCCTGTAGGAAACGCGCATGATTACCACGCGCTTTTCCGGATCAAGAAAGAAACCGCGCCTGCCGATCAGTTCGATGGCTTCTTTCTGGTTNTCGTCCACAGCTACAAGNGCGGTCTTGTCCAGCCTGGGATACTGCCTGTTTTCGCCTTCGTACGTGTAGGTCGTGATGGCGCGGTCGGACTGGCCGATAACGCGCAGCAGGAAATTCTCGCCCATTCGGTGCAGTTTCCTGGCAAAAAGGGCGCTGGAAGTGCGCCGCTCTGAAACTATGGGAAAACCGTAGAGCTCCATCAGGAATTGATAGACNAACATGCGGTTGCGCTCATACATGTCGCTGTCGCCTGGCGAGAATTTGCCCATGCGCAGGCCGCAGCGCTTGATTTCCGAATCAATGTCCGAGGGGAAAGAGGCGAAGATGCCGGCAAGATGGAAAATCCTGTCTGTATCCAGCGCAAAAACCTGGGCGCGATCCATTTCGAGCAGAAAAGGCAGAACATGGTGATAGTTGTCAAGATCAGTCAGATCCAGATGCTGGCAGGTCTCGCGCAGGCTGCCATGCAGGCATCTGGGCAGGCGCTCAAGCATGGTTTGCAGGTTTTGCTCGGCAACCAGATCCTCAAGCGGGCAGACATTGCTTTCCATCCCCGTATGCGCGCTGTGCAGCTTGTCGTACTGGAAAACCTCCGAAAAATAATCCAGCGGGCGCTCCAGGGCCACCATGGCAAAACCGGGCAGCGCCGCATATTCATACATGTCATTGTCAAAGGAGGGAAGCAGCTCGCGGCCTTCCACCAGCGGGTAGGCTGGCAGCTCCTGATAGGGCCTGACCAGGCACTGGCGAATGTGGACAGCATCAAGAAATTGTCTTAATTCTCCAAGTGTGGCCGCATGCGAGGCTTTTTCCCTGGCCGGATCGCCGGTGAATATCTGCTGCCATGGAATCATTTGCATAAATAACTTGGTTTGTTTCCCTATAGCATATCTTTCGCCAGGTTTCCAGTACCCCCCGACAACGTTGTGTGGCTGCCGTAAAATGCTGTTGCGATGAATGGGTGTGTTTGATAATAGTGATTANCCCGTCGCGAAGCGCGGCCGAAATCAGGCTCCCAATGAAATTCAATTTTGCAAAGCATATATTAAGCATTGTCTGCAGCGTTTTTGACGCCTATTCCTCGGTGCTGATCCTGCCAACCGAAGACGGCCAGAAGCACTATCTCGCCGCGTCTTTCAGCCTTGGCGACAGCATTCCCCAGGGCTCCGTGATTGTGCCAGGCAAGGGCCTGGCAGGCTGGATTATCCACAACCGCCAGCCCCTGCTTGTGGATAATTTCGACCAGCACCAGAACAACCTGGGCTATTACCGCGAGAACGCGGACGAGCAGATCAAGGCCTTCATGGGATTTCCGGTGCCAAGCGGCGGCGCCATTTGCGTTGACAGCAAACGCCAGTATTCCTTCTCGGAAAAGGACTGCAAGATCCTGCAGATGTTTGCCGAGCTTGTGGGCGGCATTGAACAGCCCCGCGAAAGCGAAACGGAAGGCGATTCAGCCCGTTATTTCGCGGAGCTCGGCATGATTCAGGATCTCCGCCTCCAGTTTCGCCGCTGGCCCGAGTTTTTGCGCAATTATTTGCGGATAATCGCCCGCGCCACACGCTTTGATTATTGCGCCTTTGCCACGTTGCAGGAAGAGGGCGACACCTATTGCCTGGAATCCGAATCCGCGCCAATCCTGCTCTCCAGG
>JAAUYW010000056.1 GCA_014804915.1 Desulfovibrio sp.
TTCCTCCAACTATCAGAAGCCAGGCAAGCGGAATCAGGAATCGCAGCCCCCGCACAAGCTCGTGTCCCATGGGCAGGCGGCCAAGGTCCGGCGCAAGGACGCTCTCGATCCAGCTGGCGAAAGCCATTGCGAAAAGACCGAGAGCGCAGGCGGGCGCAGCCTTGCAAAGCAGCTTCGTCCTGTCCTGNCCCCTGAANAATATGGCCAGCCAGCCTGCGCCGGCGCCTGCCAGAATGGGAAAGGCTGGCCCGCGCGGGCTCAGGAAAGATGCGAGCCTGCGCGTGAAATGGCCGTAATCGGCCTGCCAGCGCAGGTTGAACAGCTCCTGAAATACCGCCAGCTCGGCCGGGCTGAATTTNTGGCTCTGGCTCAGCGTGGGCCAGAGAAANACCAGAACNGGGCCCAGAAATGCCGCGCCTGANAGCAGGAGCCAGAGCAGATGGCTGCGCAGGCTGGCATGCGGGGCGCGGAGCAGGAGGTAGCAGGTCAGCAGCATTGCGCCGCAGTTGAGAGCGCTNACGCCGTGAATCCAGATTGCGCAGCCTGCGCAAAAACAGGCCANGGGCCGGATGGGAGCGCGTTNCAGGCCGGCAANCGCAAGCCAGAGAATNAAAGGCAGGATTGCCGCGAAAAATACNCGNGGTACCGGATCGGAATGCGCCACGCCCCAGAANGTGCCCCAGCCAACCCAGATGGTGATGCCGCANGCAAGCGCGAGCAGCGCGGCCAGGACTGGCGCNCCAAACAGCCAGCGGCCCAGACAATACCAGCCGCAATAAAAGCAGAAAATCGCNAGGCAGCCCGCGCGCAGCAGGCCGGTTGGCCAGGCGTCNCCAGGCGTCAGCCTTTCGGCCAGCCAGCGCTCAAGATTGGGGATGCTATTGGCCGGNGAGCTGGCNTGAAGCACNGGGTCTGCCACAAACAGCTGCGGACTGGCCGCTCCNGCCATGCCCTGCGCGTATGTTTGCAAATCGCTGTCAATCAGGGCGCCATAGCCTGAGAGCGGCATGATGCCCTGNAAAATCAGCCAGCAGTAGGCTGCGATAATGGCAACAAAAACAGGATCCCAGACGCTGAGGCCGGATTGGCGGNTGTCNCGCGTAAGCTGCGGGCGCATTGCTCAGGGCTNGCGCAAGATCTGCCGGAACCATTCAGGCATGCGCAGGGGCTTGCCTTCCGCATTCACGAGCGCATGCTGGGTCATGCCGTCTGCCAAAAGGCGATCCTTGCCCTGATTCCAGATTTCGTATAGAAATCGTATAGAAGCGCGGCCAATTTCACTGACGGCTGTATGGATCCGGACCAGNTCATCGTAGCGGCAGGGCGAGCGATAACGGCACTGGACTTCGCGCACNGGCAGAAGCACGCCCCTTTTTTCCACTTCCGCATAGCTCAGCCCTCTTTCGCGGATGAATTCGCTGCGGCCGCGCTCGAACAGGTGAAGGTATTCCGCATAATACATNACGCCCATGCAATCGGTTTCGCCGTACGATACGCGATGGGCCAGCCATGTGGAGGGAGCCGGAAAATCATGCAACGTCATTCTCCTTTCCGCATTTTCAGAAAAGCTGTCCTGATCTGCTTTTGCGCAGCCTGCATGGCGCTTGCCGCCTGCGGCCAGAAACAGCCGGTTGACGAGCTGCCTCCGCCAGGCCCGGAGGTGAGGCCTGAAGAGGAGACTGGCCGTTTTGTNTCCCTGCTTGCCGCTGCAAACCAGGATCTTGAATCCTATACGGATATGGCGCCTACAATCAGCAAGTCTCTTGCTTATGTCAACAGCAAACCTGCNTCCGCGATTGCGATTGACGCGCCGCATCTCAAGGTAACCTGGGGAGAGCTGGGACGCACGCTCGGGAAGCTGCGAGACATCCTGCCGCAGCTGGATAAAAATCCCGGCCTGCTGGAGCGGGATTTCAAGTGGGTGCAGCTGCCTGGCGGAATCAATTATTCCGGCTATTACGAGCCCCGNGTGGCTGCGAGCAGGACAAAAAAGCCTGGCTATGAGCAGGCGATNTACAAGACGCCGCCGGATCTGGAGAAAGTCCGCCGCAGGCATGGCCGCTATTATGACAGGCGCACAATTGAGGAAAAGCAGATTCTGGCTGGCAAGGGGCTGGAGCTCGCCTGGGCGNCAGATCCTGTGGATGTGTTCTTTCTCGAGATCCAGGGCTCNGGACGTCTNGTNTTTGACGACGGCACAGAGGCNTATATCAATTATGCCGGCCAGAACGGGCACAAGTATAAAAGCTCGGGCCGGATAATGCGCGAGAAGGGGCTGCTCAGGCGCGGCGATATTTTTGAGCAGCGCGAGTGGTTCAAAAATAATCCGGAGCGCGTGCGCGAGATCCTGAACGAGAATCCAAGCTATGTTTTTTTCAAATTCGGGGGCAGGGGNCCGACAGGCGCGATGGGCCACACGGTTGATGACTGGCTTTCCCTGGCAACNGACCGCAAATGGATTCCGCTGGGCTCGGTTGTGGCTTTTGGCGTCAATATTCCGGATCAGAAACACGGCAGCCGCCCGTTGCGCGGCATAGGCTTTGCGCAGGATGTGGGCGGCGCGATCAAGCGCAACAGAATTGACATTTTCTGCGGCTCCAGCCAGCGTTCCAATTATGTGGCCAGCCATCTTGACGCCGCCGGGCCAGCCTGGATTCTGCTGGCCAGGTAAATTCTCTTCAGGGGCACTTTATGCTGACAAATGATTCCAGAGCGCTGATCGCAATTGCGGATGGACAGGAAATTTTCATTCGCCCTGAAATGCTCAATCGTCATGGCCTGATTGCGGGGGCGACCGGCAGCGGCAAGACCGTGAGCCTGCAGACGCTGGCGGAAACCTTCAGCCAGATGGGGATTCCGGTTTTCATGGCGGATGTCAAGGGAGATCTGTCCGGAATTGCCGGCAGTGGCGCGGAAACCGGCAAGCCGGCCAAACGCGCCCGGGAGCTGCGTCTGGAGGAGAAGGGATTCAGGTTCCAGGGCTTTCCGGTCAGGTTCTGGGACTGCTATGGCAAGGGCGGCCATCCCTTGCGGGCGACCATCAGCGAAGTCGGGCCGCTGCTTCTGGGTCGCCTGCTGGGCCTGAACGACACGCAGGCCGGCGTATTGCAGCTGGCATTCAGAATTGCTGACGACAATGGCCTGCTCCTGCTGGATCTGAAAGATTTGCGCAGCATGGTGCAATATGTGGGCGATGAGCGCGAACAGTTCAAAAGCTATGGGCTTGTGTCGCCGGCAAGCGTGGGAGCCATTCAGCGCGGGCTGCTCGGTCTTGAACAGGCGGGCGGAGACGTATTCTTTGGCGAGCCGGCCCTGGATATAATGGATTTGCTGTCCCTGCGCGATGGCAAGGGCATTGTCAATGTCCTGGATGCGACTGCGCTTGTCAATTCGCCCGGGCTTTATTCCTGCGTTTTGCTCTGGCTGTTGTCGGAGCTATATGAGAGATTGCCAGAGCAGGGCGATCAGCCGCTGCCGCGTCTGGTCTTTTTTCTGGATGAGGCGCACTTGCTGTTCCGGGACATCAAGCCCGAGCTGCTCGGCAGGATTGAGCAGGTGGCGCGCCTGATACGCTCGCGCGGAGTGGGCGTGTTCTTTGTAAGCCAGAGTCCTTCAGACATTCCGGACAGCATTCTGGGCCAGCTTGGCAATCGCATTCAGCATGCCTTGCGCGCCTTCACGCCGAAGGATCAGAAAGCTGTGCGCGCGGCGGCCCAGGCTTTCCGTCCCAATCCCGCCTTCCAGACAGCGGAGGCGATTGGCAGTCTTGGCGTGGGCGAGGCGCTGGTGTCGTTTCTGGATTCGGGCGGCGCTCCGGAGATGGTTCAGAAAGCGCTGATAGTTCCGCCGCAAAGCCAGATTGGCCCAATTGACGGACATGAGCGCGAAGAACTCATTGGCCGGGATCAGGCGGCGTCCAGATACGATCAGGCCATTGACAGGGAATCGGCATACGAGATTCTGACTGCGCGCGCAGGGAGGCTGCAGGCTGAAAAGGCTTCCGCCGAATGGGCAAAAGCGCGCGAAAAGGCTCGCAGGGAGCTTGAAAAACAGGCCCGTCAGGCTGAAAAGGATCAAAAGCGCGAGGAAAAACGGCTTGCCGCCCAGGCGAGGAATGATCCGCTGGGAGGCCTGCTAGGCAATGTGGCAAGGCAGACTACGCGCAATGTAGGCGCGAAGCTTGGGCGCGAGCTTGGAAAATCGATTTTCGGGAATTCCGTAGGCGGGCAGATTGGCGCCACAATCGCGCGCGGCTTGCTCGGCAGCCTGCTGGGGGGCAGGCGCTGAAATAATTTTCAAGTTAATCTGTTTCAGGAGAACTGATTTGAAACTCGGATTTTTTGTGCCCTGTTATATAGATGCGATTTGCCCCCAGGCCGCGATTTCCACATTCAGGTTGCTGCAGAAGCTGGGCTATGAGCCGGAATTCATCGAGGGCGCAGCCTGCTGTGGCCTGCCAGAGCATGACATGGGCTATCTGAAGCATGCCTGCGCGCTTGAGAAAGGCGCGCTGCCCTACATTACCGACAAGGGCTATGATTATGTCATCATTCCTTCAGGCATTTGCACCGGCCAGTTCCGCGATCATTTCACCGGCGTGGAGCAGACGCCGGAATTAAGGCGGTTTCTTGATTGCGTGCGCGATCCTGTGGAATTTCTGCACGATGTGCTCAAAATTGCCGAATTGCCTGGCAAGCCGCGCTTTCCATACAGGGTGGCGCTGCATCATGGCTGCCATTCCCTGCGCTATCTGCATGAGGCGCGCCCCACGGAGCTGATGATCAAGCCCTTTGACAAGTGCGCGGATCTGCTCAATCTGGTTGATGGCATTGAAGTGGGCTATGCCACAAGGCGGGATGAATGCTGCGGATTTGGCGGCGCGTTCAGCGTCTGGGACGCTTCCTGCTCTGGCCAGCAGGGACGCGACAAGGTGAGCGATTACATTCTGAACGGCTTTCGCTATGTTACCTCGCAGGATATGTCCTGCCTGCTGCATCAGCAAACAGTAGCGACAAAAAACGGACTTGATTTGAAGATGTTTTATATTACCGAGATCCTGAACGGAGATGCGGAATCATGCGCCAGGTAAATCAGGTAAAACTGGGGGCCGAATTCATTGCAAAGCGGGAGCATCGCGAGATGCACGACCGCTGTCTCTGGGCTGCGCGCATGCGCCGCGACAAGGTGGCGGAAGCTATTCCGGAATGGGAGGAAATGCGCGAGCTTGCTTCCAAAATCAGAATGCACGTTCTTTCCAATCTGGATGTCTATCTGGAGCAGTTTGCAGAGAAAGCCGAAGCCAATGGCATCCACATTCACTGGGCGAAGGATGCAGAAGCGCACAACCGGATAATTCTGGATATTTTCAGGGCGCATAATGTGAAGGTGGTTACCAAGGGCAAGTCCATGACAATGGACGAATGCGATATGCGCGAGTTTCTGGAAAAGAACGGCATTGAAGT
>JAAUYW010000057.1 GCA_014804915.1 Desulfovibrio sp.
GCCCTTGCGCAACTCCTCGCGAATGCGCTCGTAAATGAGCACNTTCGCNTCNACCGCCATGCCNATNGTCAGNACAATGCCGGCNATGCCNGGCAGNGTGAGNGTGGCNCCNAANGCNCCNANGCCAGCCATNANGATNAGNANNGTGAANCAGAGCATNANNTCNGCNATNANNCCGCTNNNCCCGTAGTAAAAAGCCATGAACAGAATCACGAGTCCGGCGCCCACCAGAGCTGCGCGAATGCCGCTGTCAATGGATTCCTGGCCAAGCGAGGGGCCCACGCTTCTTTCTTCAAGCACGGTTACTGGCGCAGGCAGCGAGCCGGCGCGAAGCACAATGGCGAGATCCTGCGCCTCGGCGGTGGTGAAATTGCCGGAAATGCTGGCGCGGCCTCCGCCTATGCGCTCGCGGATGACAGGNGCGGAATAGACTTTGCCGTCAAGCACAATCGCCATCCTGCGTCCCACGTTTTCGCCTGTAACGCGCTCAAAAATCCTGCCTCCGCGATTATTGAAGCTGAGCGTCACATAGGCCCGGTTCATATTGTCAAAAGCCGGGCGCGCATCCGANACATCCTCGCCAGTCAGCATCGCATCCCGCTCCACAGCGATCTGCTTCCCGGCTCCCTCATTGTCAAGCAGNGGCAGAATGACAACGCCGGCGGGAGCNACAGGCTTGCCCGGATCAACATCGTCGCGCACAAGATGAAATTCCAGATGGGCAGTCTGCCCNAGAATCTGGACAGCGCGCCGCGGATCNGAAATGCCCGGGAGCTGCACCTGAATGCGGTTGCCTGCCTGCTTGCGGATATCCGGCTCGGCCACGCCAAACTGGTCTATGCGATTTCTGATGGTGCGAAGCGCCTGATCAAGAGCCATCTCCTCCAGACGCTGCGTTTCCTGGGCACTGAAATGCGCGGCATAGCGCAGCTGCCCGGCTTCGCCAGCCTGCGGCTGGNCANCCTCAAGCTGCGGAAAGCTTTTCGCGAGCAGCTCGGCCAGCCTGTCCCTGCTTTCCGGACGGGGCAAGATGAATTCAAGAGTGGCGCCGCCTACCACGCGCGGCCTGAGAATGACTATTTTCTCATCCTGCGCCGCCCTGCGCAGATCCTGACCGGCAAGCGCAAGCGAGTTGGAAACCGCCTTTGCCACATCCACCCCCAGGGTGAGGTGAATGCCTCCTTTCAGATCAAGGCCAAGGTTTATCCTGCTGTCAGGCAGAAGCCTTGCAAATGTCGACCCAATATAGGGAACGCTTGGCAGAGCGTAAATCAGCGCTGCGACAAATACGGCAAAAGACAGAAAAAGGCGCCAACGCAAACCCATCGCGCACCATCCTCAGAGCAGCATCTTCCGGCTGGCTATGATTGAAATCTATTTCTTGCCTTGCGCGCTTTCGACAGTTCTTGCCTGGACAATACCGCCAATGGCACCGCGGGAGATCCTGATTTTTGAATCGGCGCTTTCCAGAAGCACCTGCTCATCGTCTATTTCAAGAATCCTGCCTATAATGCCGCTTGATGTGATAACATTGTCGCCACGTTTGAGCTCGGACAGCATCTGTTTGTGCGCCTTGGCNCGNTTCTGCTGCGGACGNATCAGCAGAAACCAGAAGATTACGAACATCAGGATAAGCGGCAGGAATTGCATCAACATGTCAGTGCCGCCAGGCGCCTGGGCGCCATCACCCGGTACGCCCATGGCAAAAGCTAGGGATTCAAACAAGACCCACCTCCAGTCCTCTGCGCCGTGCCCATTTGCCGGCATAAATATTTGTGAACGCCTTATATAAAACCAAATGCGGCATATTGCAAGGCTGCAAAAAGGGACGGAAATTTTCGCGCTGCGAACAGTCAGCTCCTCGCGCATACTGTTGCCAATTTTTGCNGGCGCTGGTATGATAAGGGCATAATTCATAACCTTGCTAACCTGCGAAGGGAGTAGGCATGGAAAACCCAGCGCATGGGCCAGGCAAAAAATCCGGCGGCGGCTGGAAATGGCTGGTCCTGGGATTAGTGTGCGGCATTGTAATATCCGGGCTATTCGCTTGGAGCATCAACTTCACCGACCAGAGGCAGTTCTGCGCCTCGTGTCACATCATGCAGGAGGCTGCCCTGACCCAGAAACTGGGTCCGCATGCCAATCTTTCCTGCAATGAATGCCATGCGCCGCATGGATTGCTGGCGAAAATACCATTCAAGGCTGTAGCCGGGGCCACGGACATCTACAACAACATCCGCGGCGTGGATTTGCCCATTCCTCCCCATCAGAAATACCGCGACGTGGTTCGCCAGAATTGCATCAATTGCCATGCGCCGGTAAACGCATCCGTGCAAAGCATGAATGTCAAACCCTATTGCACTGACTGTCATCGCGGCGTCGCCCACATGACAATGAATCCAATCAGCCAAAGGACGGTAGGCTATGATTAGGAAAGTACTTCTCGCAATGCTCATCACGGCCATGGCGGGCGCCCTGTCGGCCTGCAATGATGTCAATACGGAACTCAAGGCGCCCACCTACAAGACAGGTCTTCCCGAAGACACGATTACCCTGTCAGCATTCAAGGACCAGTTCCCGAACGAATACGAAACCTACATGTGGAACAACCGCGACAAGGAGATGACCGTTTACAAGGGCTCGATCCCCTATCACAAGCAGGATAACGTCAATCCCCTGCCAAGGGGCTACAAATATGCGCAGCCATATTTGAAGAATCTCTGGATGGGCTATCCTTTCCAGTATGAATATAACGAGACCCGCGGCCATACTCGCGCGCTTAATGATTTCATCAACATTGACCGCCTCAACCGTTATGAGAAGAAGGCTTTGATGCCAGCCACCTGCTGGAACTGCAAGACGCCCAAGATGGTGAACTGGATCAAGCAGTACGGCGATGAATTCTGGTCCAAGGATGCCAATGAATTCCGCTCGGTTGAGGAAATCAACCAGGTGGAGAACTCCATCGCCTGCGCCACCTGCCACAATCCCGCCACAATGGAGCTGCAGCTCTACTCCGTGCCGCTGCAGGATTATCTGAAGCGCTCAGGCAAGGACTGGTCGAAAATTTCCAGAAACGAAAAGCGCAGCCTCGTGTGCGCCCAGTGCCATGTGGAATACTATTTCACTGTCAAGGGCAACGGGCCGACAGCCAAGCCCGTGTTCCCGTGGGATAACGGCCTTGATCCTGAAAACATGTATGAATACTACAAGAGTCATGGCGCAAAGAATGCCGATGGCAAGGAAGGCCCGTTCCACGATTTTATCCATGCTGTCTCAAAGACACCCATCATCAAGATGCAGCATCCTGATTATGAAATGTGGAGCAATGGCCCGCATGGCGCGGCTGGCGTTTCCTGCGCTGACTGTCATATGCCCTACATGATCCAGAACGGCAAGAAGTTCTCAAGCCACTGGATGACTTCGCCGCTGAAGGATCCAACCATGCGCGCCTGCAGGCAGTGCCATTATGACAAGACGCCCGAATATCTCAGGGCGCGCGTCATCTATGTCCAGGAAAAGACATACGATCAGCTGCTCAAGGCCCAGGAAGCTTCCGTAAGGGCGCATGAGGCCATCCGTCTCGCAAGCATCTGGGATGGCGCAAGGGCCGACAACTATGACGAGCTTTTGCGGGATGCGCGCGAGGCCAACAGGAAAGGCCAGATGTTCTGGGATTATGTATCCGCAGAAAACGGCGTTGGCTTCCATAATCCGGCCAAGAGCCTGAATACGTTGATGACTTCAATGGAATGCAGCAACAGGGCCGCGCAACTTGCCGAGCAGGCGACAAATTATGGCATCAGCCCCGCCCTTGCTGGCGATATCAAGACCATTGTCCCGCCAATTCTGACGCTCAGCCGCAAGCTGCAGCAGAATCGCGAATTTCTCGACAAGGATGCCTGGACAAGGCTTTTGCCGACATTGCCAGAACATGAGCAAGTCTGGTTTGGCCAGTATTACAGCGAAAACGGCGTGGCCCCCAAGGAAGCGGCAGCCACGGAGTGGAACTTCAAGAATGAATAGGCAGATGGCTTGACTCCAAAGGCCCTCCCGCAAGGAGGGCCTTTTTTCGCGCCAGGGAAATTCACCTGCAGATTTTTATGGCCTTGCGAGGCGATTCACTTCCGGCCGCTTATGGCGAACATGGGCACAGGATTATAAGTCGCATCCCTTTCCGCAAATATCCTTTCGCTCAAAGCATTATCATAAAAACAATCACTGAATCCGATCTTCCTTAAGATATCCATATCCCATTGCGGACGCCTCTCCCTGCTGAGCGGCAGCTCCTTTCGTATTGTCTCGCATTCCTGAACAAGACTGAAGGGAATATCGGAATGGGCATGTTTGCCGCCAAGCCCGTGCAATTCAACAAAATCCGCAGCCCCATAATCAGCGTCAAAATTCAGCAGAATCCCGCCTGGCTTCAGAATGCGATGCCATTCGCGATACGCTCTTTCCGGATCCGGAAGCGTCCATGTGACATTGCGGCCAACAACACAATCAAAGCTTTCTGCTCCAAAATCAGGCGCGCAGACGTCCATCGCGATGAAATCAATACTGCAGCCGTGCTGCGCGGCCAGCGAGGCTGCCTTGTCAAGCATTTTCTGGCTTACGTCTATTCCTGTTACGTTATGGCCTTCCTTCGCAAGCAGGATCGCCAGAAAGCCGGCGCCAGTGCCCACATCAAGGATTTTCAGAGGCGAGCCGGCGTCCGCAATATGCGCCCGCATTTCCCTTTTCCACAGCCCGGCCTTGCCGCCCGAGAGCTCTTGCGCGCGCAGCTGTCCAAACGCTTCTGCACGGGCTGACCAGTATTTTTCTATCCGGTTCCTGAAACTTTGATTTTGCATAAATTCCTTCCAGCCTGTTTTTTATGTTCGCCTGTCTGCGCCATGAGCCAAAAAGCCGGAATGAAAGACCACCGTGGAATCCAGCAGTTTTGCAAGATATGGCGATGCATGCTCCTGAGGCTCCCCAATTCTGAAATTATCGGTAATCAATCCCTTGTGCATGACAATCATGTCATGGCAAATCAGCGCGGCAATCTGGATATCATGGGTGATGAACAGCGCCGTGAATCCGAAATGCAGCTCTTTCAGCAAATTCGCTATCTGAACCTGAACTGGAGCGTCAAGCGCGCTTATGGCCTCGTCGAAGACTACGAAATCAGGATTGGCTGCAATAGCCCTGGCGATGCAGACCCTCTGAATCTGGCCGCCGCTCAGCTTGCATGGAAGGCTGTTGAACAAATCGGGAGTCAATCCTGTTCTTTGCATCAGATTGAGAATGGCCTCCCGATCCGGACGCCTGGCATGATCGGCATTAAACCCTTCAGCGATAGCCTCTCCTATTGTAAACGAAGGGTTAATTGAAGCGGCGTAATTTTGAAACACGACACTCATTTTGCCTGGATTGGCCTGGCGCCATTTCTCAACTGGCACGCCTTCCAGGAGAATTTCCCCGGATTCCGGCTTTTCCAGCCCCAGGAGCAGTCTGGACAAGGTGCTTTTTCCGCTGCCGCTTTCACCAAGCAAACCTGAAATCCTGCCTTTTGGCAGGGAAAAGCTCAGCCCTTTCAGCACAGCCACTCTCTTTCTTTTGCCAAATTTTGACGTTTCAGTGGCTGGATAATATTTCCAGACATCCTTGACAGTCAAAAAAGGGCTTTCTTCAGCGTTCGGCATGCAGAAATCCAATGGCCCTCTCAAATGAGCGGCTAAGGGCTGCGCGGGTCTTCACAAGAT
>JAAUYW010000058.1 GCA_014804915.1 Desulfovibrio sp.
CGCGCGCTGAAGCAGAACGCGACCTTGGCCAGTTTTATCCCTTTCTGGCAGGCCTGCCAGGAGCCGATATAAAGATCAGCGTTTATGATGCGGAGCATGCGGCTGCGGAATGCGAGCTGGCCTTTCTGGCCGTGCCGGCGGGCACTGCCTTGCGCATGGCTCCGGACTTGCTTGGCCGCGGCGTAAAGGTGATTGATTTTTCAGCTGATTTTCGTCTGGAAGATCCAGATGTTTACCAGCAATGGTATGGCGAGCCTCATACGGCCAGGGAGGCGCTTGCCAGCGCTGTCTATGGCTTGCCGGAGCTTAACGCCGCAGCTATCAGGAACGCGAATCTGGTCGCCAATCCTGGCTGCTACCCGACAGCGTCAATTCTTGGCCTGGCCGCAGCCCTGAAGCATGATCTGGTTGATCCTGACACGATTATAATTGACGCTGCCTCTGGCGCGAGCGGCGCAGGACGCAAGCCAGTCATTCCAAATCTTTATTGTGAAATTTCAGATAATTTCCGCGCCTACGGCGCGCCGCGGCACCGCCATACGCCTGAAATCGAGCAGGAGCTGGGCAAACTGGCCGGCTCGCCTTTGACTCTCACGTTTACTCCCCATATCCTGCCAATGAAACGCGGCATTCTGGCGACCATCTACGCGAGGCTGCGCGACCCGCAAATGCCAGTCAGCCAGATTCGCGATATTTTCGCTGCTTTCTGGGCCGGCGAAAAATGGCTGCGTCTTTTGCCAGAGGGCGCGCTTCCTGAAACCGCCCATGTGCGCGGCAGCATGTATTGCGATATTGCCGTATTGAAAGACGACCGGACTGGCAGATTGATAATTCTTTGCGCGATTGACAATCTCTGCCGCGGAGCAGCCGGACAGGCCCTGGCCAATGCCAATTTGATGTCAGGCCTTGCGGTTGATTGCGGTATGGAAAACCTTTGTCCGCTGCCCTGATATGGCGAGCTTGACAACCAGCCTGGATGCTGCCGCCAGTGATCCTGGGGTATGCCGCGCCTTGCTGGCCAGGCTTGACCAGTTGCTGGCTGGCCGTAAATTGCGTTTCATGGAAGTATGCGGAACGCATACTGTTTCCATTTTCCAGAGCGGCTTGCGCTCTCTCCTGCCGGCCAGCGTCATCCATCTTTCCGGCCCGGGCTGCCCGGTTTGCGTTACCCATGAAACCGAAATTGGCCAGTGCATGGAACTGGCCGCGATGGGCGACATCATTTTTGCCACTTTTGGGGATCTTTTGCGCGTGCCTGCGGGAAATGGCCAGTCCTTGCGCCAGGCAAGGGCGCGGGGCGCGGATATCAGGATAGTTTATTCTCCGCTGGATGCCGTTTTGCTTGCGCGCGAAAATCCTGGCAGGGAGGTGGTTTTCGCAGGCATTGGCTTTGAGACAACCGCGCCTGGCGTGGCCGCGGCGATTTTGGCCGCCAAAAAATCAAAAACAGTCAACTTCTCCGTGCTCTGCCTGCACAAGCTTGTTGCTCCGGCGATTCGCTCCATTCTGGAGGATCCGCAAACCGGACTGGATGCCCTTCTGCTGCCTGGGCATGTAGCTACAATAACCGGCCTTGCGCCATTTCAGTTCATAAGCTCCAGCTTTGGCCGCCCGGCTGCTGTCGCAGGCTTTGAGCCTGCGGATATCCTGCTTGGCTTGTGCGAGCTTGCCGGCCAGATAGCTGCCGGCGAATCCAGGATCGCGAATTGCTATGGGCGCGCTGTTGCCAATGAGGGCAATCCGCAGGCCAGGTCCATAATGGATGCGGTTTTCAGGCCAGTTGATGTGAGCTGGCGCGGTCTGGGACTCATATCCGGAAGCGGCCTTGCAATCAGGGACGGGTTTGCGGATTTCGACGCCAGGCTGCGCTTTGATCTCAAGCCAGTCGATGTGGCTCCAGTGCCTGGCTGCCGGTGCGGCGATGTGCTCAAGGGACTTGTCCAGCCCAGCCAGTGCAAGCTGTTTGGCCGCGCCTGCACGCCCGCTTCGCCAGTGGGGCCATGCATGGTCTCGACAGAGGGCAGCTGCGCTGCCTGGCACAAATACGGCGAGGTGTAGAAATGGAGCAGACTATCCTGCTGGATGCTGGCAGCGGCGGCCGCGCCTCGCAGCGCCTGATCAGGGATATTTTCATGGCCGCCTTTGGCAATCCCCAGCTTGAGCAGATGAACGACGCAGCCCTGCTTGAGCCAGAGCCTGGCAAAATGGCGATGAGTACGGATTCCTATACTGTTTCGCCGCTGTTTTTTCCGGGGGGCAGCATTGGCACGCTGGCGATTAATGGCACAGTCAATGATGTGTCGATGCTTGGCGCAGTGCCGCGCTGGCTCTCGGCCGCCTTTATCCTGGAGGAAGGCTTGCAGGTTGCGAAACTGGAACGCATTGTCGCGGACATGGCCAGCGCTTGCAGGGAATCTGAAGTCAGGATCGTTACTGGCGACACCAAGGTAGTGCCAAAGGGCGCGTGNGACGGCATTTTCATCACTACCACAGGCATTGGCAACATAATCGCCGATCCTGCGCCGACCGGNGCCGCNGCGCAGCCAGGGGATGCCATTCTCATTAGCGGCGCAGTTGGCGACCATGGTCTTGCTGTCATGGCCAGCCGCGAGGGCGTTTCNTTCCTGAGCGATACCGTATCTGACTGCGCCCCGCTCGCNGGAATGGTCAGGAATCTTTTTGAGGCAAAATTGCCNGTGCACGTTCTGCGCGATCCCACTCGCGGCGGCCTGGCGACNACCCTGAATGAAATTGCGGAGCAATCCGGCCAGGGNATCGAGATTGACGAGGCCAGAATCCCTGTCCATGCCAGCGTTGACGAAGGGTGCTCGTTTCTTGGNCTGGANCCCCTTTATCTCGCAAATGAGGGCAAGTGCATTTGCATTTTGCCAGAAGACAGGGCGGCCGAGGCTTTGCAAATNATGCGCGCTTCCCCGTATGGAAAGGANGCCGCGCTGATTGGCAGGGTGGAATCGCGGCGCCCGGGCAAGGTAGTGCTGAACACCCGCATGGGCGGACAGCGCTTTCTGGGCATGCTNGAAGGCGCGCCGNTGCCCCGAATCTGCTGAATTTCCTTTTCTCCCNGTTGTCTGNNATNNCTGTTCNGGTTCAGCGCCTATGCCGGCAACGCTTTTTTGCNNGGNGCAGGCCATTTTTTGCGGAAAATGGATATTGAATTTAAGAATGGGCCGGTTTATTGTTCGGAAATATTGTGCTTTGCAAGACAACGGGNTTGCGTCAGCCATTGGCTGNNCGGGCCCTGGGAGCTGGGCGCGTTTTTGCGCCGGCTCGGGAANGTTTGCTAATTCCAGGAGGAAGGGATGTCGGAATCTAGTTCGGATGTAGTCATTGATCGCGGGAAATCCCAATTTTCGGATCTTTGGCGCAAAGAGGATTACTGGGCGATCTGGGTCGGCTTTTTCTGCATGGCCGTTGCCATTTTCCTGGTATTTAATGGCAAGGGCGATCTGGAAAAAAAATATGCGGATTACAAGGCCATCATGCAGACAGAAGAGGCCAGGCCTTTCAAGACAATCGAATGGTATAATGCCAGCGCGGCTNCCAAAAGNCTTGCCGGCACAAGTATNCCGGCAGTCAAGGGCCTCATAGAATGGCTGCGCACGCCTGCNCGCTGGCAGTCCAACCCGCTTGATTCGCTTTTNCTGACCGAGCAGGAAGCCAATGCGCGCAATGCCAAAATCCAGCCTCAGGTGGATGAAAAGAAAGCTGCTGAAAAGGCCGCTCTGGAAGCAGCCACAGCGGCCCAGGCCACAGCGGCCCAGGCGGAATTCCAGGATCAGGCCCTGAACGAGGCGGCCGCAAACGCNATTGGCGCCTGGCAGGCAGCCAAAAAGTCGGCTTCTGATGCGGCCAAGAAAATTGTCAAGCCNTTTAANCGCATAGGCACACTGATTGGCCTGGGCATTGGCCTNGGCATTCTCTGCACCATNGGCGCGGTTTTCATGGGTTTCAATGCGGCGCGCTTTTTCATAGCTTTTCTTTGCGTGTATGCCGTTTGTGTGTTTGCCAATATTCTCGGCAATCAGACGACCATGCGCAAATATGGCGTAAATGCNGAAATCTGGTCAATCGCCCTGGGCATGCTGATAGCAAACACGGTGGGCACTCCGGCAATCCTGAAAGAGGGATCCCAGGTTGAATATTACATCAAGGCAGGCCTGGTTCTGCTCGGCGCGGAAGTTCTTTTCCACAAGATCATGGCCATTGGCGTGCCAGGCATTTTTGTGGCCTGGGTGGTAACGCCAATCGTGCTTGTTTCCACATACATTTTTGGCCAGAAAGTCCTGAAGATGCCTTCCCGCACGCTTAACATCGTCATATCCGCTGACATGTCAGTCTGCGGCACATCCGCTGCGATCGCAACTGCGGCTGCNGCGCGCGCCAAGAAAGAGGAGCTCACTCTTTCAATAGGCCTTTCGCTTACCTTCACCGCGATCATGATGATTGTGATGCCCGCGTTCATCAAGGCCGTGAACATGCCTGAAGTGCTTGGCGGCGCATGGATTGGCGGCACAGTTGACTCAACCGGCGCTGTGGCTGCAGCAGGCGCGTTCCTTGGCGAGAAAGCCCTTGCNGTTGCGGCTACAGTCAAGATGATTCAGAATGTGCTGATTGGCGTGACTGCTTTCTGTGTNGCCCTGTACTGGACAACAAAGGTTGAAGTGCATGAGGGCGAAAAAGTCGGCATGGGCGAAATCTGGAATCGCTTCCCGAAGTTCGTGCTGGGCTTTCTTGCNGTNTCCATTGTGATGTCAGTGCTTAGCGGCAACCTGGGCGCGGACTGGGCCAAGATACTNGTTGATAACGGAACAAACAAGGTGTCAGTGCCCTTGCGTGGCTGGTTCTTTGGTCTTGCTTTTGTCGCGATTGGCCTTACAACCAACTTCCGCGAGCTTGGCAAGTACTTCAAGGGCGGCAAGCCGATNATTCTNTATNTCTGCGGCCAGTCGCTCAATCTCGGCCTGACGCTGCTCATGGCCTGGATCATGTTCTACAAGGTATTCCCGGAAATCAC
>JAAUYW010000059.1 GCA_014804915.1 Desulfovibrio sp.
CATGTCAAGCCCCTTGAGCGCCAGGCGGGAATTTTGCAGGCGCGTCAGAAGGGACGCCATCTGCAGGAGCGGGGCCATCGTGCGCCCTACCAGAATGTTGACGCCGATGAGCGCGCCCATGCTCATCAATCCGTCGCCAATGCGGTATACCCCCCAGATGATCATGATAACAGTGAGCAGCTGCGTTACGAACATCGCCGAGGAAACAGCAAGATGGGTGTATTTGCGCGCTTCGCTTGATGACTGGGCGGAAAGTCCGCAAACGGCTTCCCATAGGCGCTGCATGCGGCTTTCCGCCATGCATGACTTGAGCGTTTCCAGTCCGGCCACTATCTCAACCAGCAGCGCGTTTTTCTGCATGTTCTGGCGATAGCCGGCCTCAGCGCTTTTTTTTGCGCGGTGCTGCAGAAAGATGCCAATGCCCAGGAGGACGGGGATGGCGCCCAGCGGCAACAGCACCATTGGGCCGCCAATATAGGCGATCATGAGCAAAAAGATGATCAGGAAAGGCAGGTCAATGCAGGCTATAAGGCTGGAGGAGCTGAAAAATTCCCGTAATTGTTCGAACTCGCGCAAATTGTTGACCATCGCGCCTGTTGATTCCGGTTTCGCGTCAAGGCGCATGGAGAGCACTTTTTCCACCAGCAGGCTGTTTAGCACGACGTCCGAATTGCGGCCTGCGACATCCACAAAATGGGTGCGCAGGGCGGAAAGGACGAAGTTGAAGAAATAGATCACCATTATGCCGCTGGCAAGAACCCACAATGTGTCAGTGGCGTTGTTGGGCACAACCCTGTCGTACACATTCATTACGAACAGGGGAGTGGCGACCGCGATCAGGTTGATCACAATGGTGGCCAGCGCCACATGGCGATAGATGGGGGCGTAATAGCGGAGCACGTCCCAGAACCAGCGTTTGCCTGCGCCAAGGCGGGGCGCCTCAACGCGCGTTTCCTGGACAGTGGGAACAGAGGCAAAGATGGCATAGCCTGTATAGCGTTCCTGAAGATCGGCTATTGGCACTACCTGTGTGCTGTCAGGCAATTCAGGCAGAATTATGCTTGCGCGTCCATCCCGCATTGAGAGCAGGACGCAGGAGCGGTCATTTTCAAGAAGAAGAATGCAGGGAAGCACCAGTACGGAAATTTCCGCCAGATTTGGCCTGGCCATGATGCGGCCGGATAGCCCTGCCTTGCGGGCTGCGGCCAGACACGCCCTCGGGGTGAGACGGCTTCCGGAAAGTCCGGCGAGCAAGTGCTGCGGCGAAACGATCTTGCCGCGCAGGCGCATCAGTATCGAAAGGGAGCGCAGAAGGCCAGGCATGAAATCCACATCAGCAGGGCGCAGCTGGCCTTCCAGGGGGGAAAATGATGCAGGAGCAGCTGTCTGCTCCTGCGAAGTGGGAACTTGGGTCATCGAGGTATACCGTAGTGCTGCCTCCGCCGTTTGGGCCGCCCTGCGGGGGGATGGCGGGGTTTTTATTTAAACCAGCCCAATGCGAAATTCTCGCGGTCATCCTTTGGATCTTCCACAGGGTTCAGATCCAGGGGCTTGGTGTCGATTCTGAGCATTTTCAGCATATCGCCAGTCAGGGCGCAGAGCCGGTAGGCGCCCACAAGGATGTTGCCTTTCGCCGTTTCGGCCTGGGTGGCCGAATTATAGAGTTCGTTTTCGGCATCAAGCACATCAAGCAGCGTGCGCTGGCGCAGGTGAAATTGCTCAAGATAGGCTATGCGTGTGAATTCGTTGTATTTCACCGCCTCGGAATAATTCTGGTATTGATCCTTTGCTGCCAGATAATTGGTCCAAGTCGACTGAATGTCAAGCATAAGTGAGTCAAGGAAGTTGTACATGGTTTGGCGCGATTCCCGAATGCGCGCCTTTGCGGCTTTCAGCTCCGCCCAGTCTGCGCCGCTGTTGAAAAGATTCCATCGCACTGTGCCCAGAGCTTCGAAAGTTGAGGTCCAGCGGTCATCAAACTTGTTTCTGTTAGAGTGGGAGGGGCCGACCTCTATATTGAATACAGGATAGAACGCGGATTCGGCCAGTTCGCGATCTGCCTGCAGGGCGCGGATGTCGCTCATATAGGCTGCGACTTTCGGATTATTCTTTTCTGCAAGCATGAACACGGCTTTTGGGCCATCGAACAGCACCGGAGGCATTTCCACTGGCTGGATATTGTCTGTCGCCGGCAGGCCGGTAAGGCGCGAATAGGTGTCCTCGGCCACGATCACATTTGCCTGCGCTTCGGAAAGGGCCGACAGTGCGCGCGACAGACGTGATTGCGCCTGGGTCACATCCGCTTCAGTGTCTGCGCCCATTAGCGACCGATCTTCGGTTTGAGCAAGAATGGATCTGTGGGTTTCGACATTCTTTTTTGCCAGTTCATAAATTGTGCGCCTGCGCAGCAAGTCAATCTGGGCGATTATTCCATCCAGGGAAAGGGTAGTAGCCGTATCCGCCACCCTGGAAATTACGGAATCAAGTGTTGATTGCGCTGCCCGCACTCTTGAGCGCGTTGCGAAACCATCCCAGATTGGCTGGGTTAGCCTGGCGCTGGCTTCAATCACTCCCAAAAAAGTGCGTTCCAGATTGTGCCTGCGCGTTGAGCTGTCGTTGATAATGGCAGCCCCCGCGGATGCGGAAACATCGAGGCTGGGCCCAAAGCCCGCTTTGGCGCGGGTGAGCTCATGTTTCAGGACTTCGCGGTCTTCCTGCATTCCGCGCAGCTCGCGATGATGCCTGAGCACGCCATAAATGGTGTCCTGCATTGTGATGGGCGCGCCAACAGCCGGCTTTGCGGGCAGAGCCTGCTGTGTTGTCAGTTGCACTGGCGGCTGCGTTTTCTGGCGCGCCGCTTTTTTGCGCTTTCTTTTTGTCGCTTTCTTAGGTTGTGGTTTATCGGTTTTTAAAATATCATGCGGTGCCGAAGTAATGGGCGGAATGGAGGGCGGGGATACAACCGCTTTTGAGGCTGGCTCTGCCGCGGCGCCATTGGCAACAAAATCGGAATCAGGCATTAGCAGGCTAAAGAAAGCCAGCAGAGCTATTGACGCCTTGCATTTTTTCATTTCTTCCTCCCCCGGAACCATTCTGAATAGTATAGCGTCTGATTAGGGCAACAAATAAGAGCGTCCAGTGCAGGCCGTGGCTGTATTAGCTCTTTGGTTAAAGCGTTTGTGTTTCTTTTCGGCCACAGTTGAAATAGATTTATATGTAACAGGAAGCTTTTTAAAAATAATTAACAAGATTTAGAATAGACAAATTCTTGAAAATCTTTTGAAAAAACAACGACCTGGCACGGAAATGGCTTATTCTGCGGGAAAATTGAAAAAGGAGCTGATTGGCAATGGCTGCATTATGGCAGCCACTGTCTTCTGGGGCATAAATTATGCGTTTACCAAGGCCCTGGTGCCGGACTGGATGAGCGCGGAAGCCGTTTCCGCTGTCCGGCTGCTGGGCGGCTGTCTTCTTTTCTGGCTCACATCGCTCTTTATCCATTGCGAAAAGCTGGATTCTGGCAGCATGATTCGCGCCATATTTAGCGGACTTGCGCTTTTTGGCTGCATTTATCTTTTTGTGGTGGCGCTTAAATACGGCAGCGCGATTGACATCTCCATTATCATGACCCTGCAACCGGTATTTGTGATCGCGATTGAAGTTCTGTTTTTGCGCCGCAGGCCCGGGTTCCTTGAATATGTCGGCATGGCCGTGTCCCTTGCTGGCGCAGTCATGATTATTCTCTGCGGCAGCAATAGCGCTCATGCGGCCAGCAATTATCTGCTGGGCGATTTCCTGGCAATTGTCGCCGGCATCTGCTTTGCCGTTTATCTCGTGATTCTGGCAAAGCCGACGTCAAGGTATAGCCCTGTGTCGCTGCTGCGCTGGGTTTTTCTTTATTCAGCCATTCCAGGCCTCTTTCTTGTGCCAAGCTTTTTCAATATGCCGCTTCTGGAATGCGATTCCCTCGCGCCCTGGCTTGAGATCGGTTTTATCCTGGTAGGGCCGACTTATCTGGCCTATTTGTTCAATCAGCCGGCAATACATGACATTGGCCCTGTGCTGTCCGCGCTTTATCAATATCTTGTTCCGGTTGTCGCTGCCATTTCTGCGGTGATGCTTGGCGTTGACAGTCTGCGCTGGCAGCAGGTTGTGGCGATGGCAATCATTGTCGCTGGCATGATTCTTACCAATTTTGGCAAAAAATCCGAAAAAAGCCGCGCCTGACACGGTAGTCTAAAAAAAGAAAAGCCCCTGAAGGGGCTTTTCCGGAATTTTGCGCTTGACGCGATAGCCGCGCAACCGCTTTCCTGCTTTTAGCGCGCGTAGGCGTTCAGCTTTCTGCTTATTGGCGCTGAACTGGCCGAAGTGGTGAATTGCTGCACATGCGCCCTGGGCGGCACTGGCTCGGAAGCAGCCGCAGGCGGCATTGGCTCCTGCGCGCGCGCCACATTCCGCCCGTATGCGGCCGAGGCATGGCCCTTGTTGACCGAGCCAGTCTGAATGCCGCTCATCACTGGCTGCGCTTTCTTGGTGACCGAGCCAGTTGGCTGCATTTTGCCCTGAATCTCGGCCGCCGCCTTTTTGGCTTCTGGCGTGTCAACTATCTGGGCGTAGGCGCTGCGCAGTCCCGAAAGGATTTGCACTACGCTGTCCAGCGATTCAAGATTCATTTTCAGATTGGCCTGCAGCAGCCTCGCCGTGCAGAGAACATAGAGGTTATTGAGGTTTGTGGCCAGGCTGCCGCCCTTTTCAAGATTTAGCGATGCCGAAAGCTCATTGATAATGTCTATCACTTTGGAAATGAGCACACCTTTTGCGGCATAATCCTTGGCAAGAATTTTATCTCTTGCCTGCGCCAGATAGCGCAGCGCGCCATCGTAGAGCATGATTAAAAGCTGGCCCTGGTCAGTTGTGCTGACCCTGGTTTGAAAATAAGCGTTGGCTGCCTTGTTCATATCTTTTCCCCGTATTTTTATGGGCGCCGGCGTTAGCCTGCGCCGCTATTTCCTTTCGATGCGCGTTATAGTGGCGCTGGATTGCTCCCGCCCATGCTTTCGCTGCGGGAGCAATTCCAGGCGCTTGTCACAGTATTAGCTGCCTGAGAGTTGCGCCAGCTGTCCCTCCAGTGATTTTTGCTGCTCGCTGTATTGGCTAAGCAGCGTTTCAAGATTGGCAAATATCTGTTTCTGGCGATTGTACCAGGTGTCAAGCCGGCGCTGTTCGCGCTCAATCTTGACGTCAATGCTCTCCATGACCTTCTTGTAATTGTCACGCAAGCTCATCAGGGCGCCATTCTGCGATTTCAGATGCATGGCATCCGCAATCTGGTCCGGCGTCGAGTTTGCAGAGATATTCACATCATTGAAGACAAGCTCGGCTTTCAGAAAATTGTTTGTCGTCTGTACCAGACCCTGCTTGATGCGCACATACATCGGATCCGAGCCAGCGGGAGGATGATCGCCAATCGAGAGATCGTCAATCAGGATTGACAAACCGCGGGCATCGCCGCTGGCAACGCTGTAGTAGTTGCCAGGCATGCTTTCATCGCGTTTGGCAGGCTGGCCGCCAATCATTACGTTCTGGATTTCGCCGTTTGCGTCAACAGTATAGGTTACTTCATAGGTGCCCGCCTTGGTGATGCCCTCAACATGGCTGCCATAACGGAAATCCGTGCTTGTGGAAGAGCCAATGCCGCTTGCGCAGAAGAAATCCACAACAGCCTCAAGATTGTTGGTGATGAGGTTGTTATAGTTTTCCTTGTCTATGGATTGCAGTTCCGCAATCGTCGAGCTGGGCGCCAGCACCAGCAGCCCGTAGGTATCGCTGGTGGTGTCAGTGTCAGTCTTGATGCCAAGGTTGGCAAGAGAGGCCAGGACATCGCCGGAAAGAAGATCGTCGGCGCTCTGTCTGGACTTGAAGCCTGGGGGCGTCGCGCCCAGCACGCTGCTGAACCTGGACTTGAATAGCTGCACTCCGTAGTTGCCAGTCAGCAGATTGCCTTTCTGGTTGGTCAGGCCGGATGCGCTATAGTTGTCATTGCCAATGTCATTGGGATCGTTAGACGTCACCTCCTTGGTGTCGTCGTATTTCATCAGCTCATTGACAGTGAGCAGCACGGAGTTGACCGCATCCAGAAAATTCTGGATGGATTGTTCCACAGAAGTGATGTCCGTGCTTACGGAAATCCTGGCCTCGCCCACATCCTGAATTGTAAAGACAACGCCTTCAATGGCATCGCTAATCTGGTTTGTGGCGGATTCCATTTCCACCGGCCAGTTGTCGATCTTGTATTTCGCATTCTGGGCGCGCTGGATGCTCCAGTTTGAAGAGCTGGAAATCTGGCCGCTCAATTGCGGCCCGGACACAGTCTGCACGTCTTTCAGGTTGAGAAACACCGGCTCTGTGATGCTGTCCAGATCCGTGAGCTCGTTGCCTTCGGCATCCGTAAGGCGAACGCCCAGATCGGCTGGCGGCGTAGCCGGCCGCTCATTGCCATCCCCGTCTTTTTCAGTCCATGTCCAGGCGGGATCAGCCGTGTTTTTGAGCGCGGCAACAATATCCTTGTTGCTGGAGCCTGAAGGCAGCGTGAGCGTGCCGGTTTTGCCGTCATTGGTAGTGATGGTGTAAACCAGGTCTGGCGCCTTTTCCAGCGTGATCTTGCCGCTAGCCGGATCTGTATAGAACAGATCGCCGCTGCCATCCACGCTGTTTGTCGCGCCTATCACCATTTCCGATTTCAGGCTGGTTGTGTAGGCAGGCTCCTTTATGCCGCCAGAGCTTAATTTCAGCTCTTTAACATTATCCAGCTTGAGGGAGACATTGCCGTCCGCATCTGTGTCGGTTGTGGCAGTGAAGCCCAGGGCTGCCAGCTTGTCGAGCAGCTCCTGATTGGTGGCATCGCTTTTAATGCTGATATTCTGGGCATTGCCATCCTTGTCCACAATTGTGAACACAAGGTCGGTCGCTTCCTCGCCATCCTTGAGCCCATCAAGGCGGCTGGAAAGCTTGTCAGCATTGACGCTGATTGTCAGCTCCGCTTTGGACAGGCTGCCGCCAAGCGTGTTTTTCACGCCTGTGGCATCTGTTGTCTTCTGCTCAAGCTTGTCAGTCAGATCCGTGCCATCCGGAGCCGCGACTTCTATTTTTGTTACGCCAGCAAACTGACCTGTAACGGAGGTGGCCGTTGAATTGAGATTCAGGCCATCGCCATCCTGCGTGGCCTGGCCAAGCGCGGCCATGAGATCGCGCACAGTCGCATCAGCCTTGATTTTGACTTCGCGGGTTGTGCCGTCATCCATGGTCGCCGTGAATGTCAGCTCGTCGCCGTCAGCCAGGCCTTCAGCTATTCCGCCTGCGTCATTGAGCTTGCCAGTCAGCTTGCCATTGACAGTCATGCTGACGCTGGCAGGCACGTAGGGCTTGTCGTCAGCCTCGCGCCGCGAAAACGACTGCACGCCCTCCATTGTGAGCTGGCCATTCTCGAATTTGGCGTTGATGCCGCCAGCGGCGTTGTTCAACGCGGCGACCACTTCATCGGCAGTGGCATTGCCCTTGATGGTAACGGTTTTTTTCGAGCCGCCCTGCAGGACAATGTCAAAGACATATGAAGTTGGATTGGTCAGGGTGTCATCCAGCTTCATGCTGCTGTTTGTCTGCCAGTTGGAAGTGGAGCCGGCGGCATTCATGCCTTCAAGCTGGCTGTCAAAGATGTAAAGATCGTTGGCTTCGCCAGTATCCTTGCCGGCGACCTGGAATACATAACCCTTGCCTGTCTGGATGAGGCTGACCTTGATGCCAGGGTTATCCGAGGAATTGTTGATCATGCTGGCAAAGGATTCCAGCGTGGTATTTGCCGGAACCTTGAAGTCGTGCCGTTCGCCCGCGTAGATATAGCTAAAATACTGATCTGTACCGGTTTTATTTATTATATCTGTTTTAGAATCAAAGACATGTCCAGTATTCGCCCAGATCGCGTTGCTGGCAGTCTGGCTGACAGTAAACGAATGCTGGACATCCTGCGCTGCCGCATTCGCTACAGCCGTGATGACGCCGCTATTGGTGGATTGCACCACCTTGGTGACGAAATTGTTCTTGTCGCTAAGCTGGCCCAGCATGCTGCTGGCAGCCTGAATTTGCTCGATAATCTGCGTAAATGCCTCATAACGCAGATTCCAGTCGCTTTTCCAGGCCTCCAGCCGGTTAAGCTGGCCGGACTCAATTTTTTTAAGTTGCTCTAATACTTTATCAAAATCTGTATCATTGCCGCTAAGGCCAGATATGGCATTAGAGCCTGAAATGCTGATACCCATATTCGCCTCTTTTCCGATATGTATGCCGCAGCCAACAAAAGCCAGGCAAAAAGTGTGCTTGCCAAAAATATGCAAAAACCGTGCAAAAGAAAATTTTGCCTGTTTTCTGGTTCTTGCAGGGTTTCATGCAAAAAAGGCTCCCCTGACGGAGAGCCGCAAAAGCTTTTCAGGAAACCGGTTTTTCAGACGCGGCTATTTGCCGTACCAGCGCAGGCGCAGCGCATTGGTTACTACAGAAAAGGAGGAAAGCGCCATTGCGGCTCCTGCCAGCATTGGCGAAAGCATGGGTCCGCCAAATGCATGGAGCAGCCCTGCGGCGACTGGCAAGCCCAGGATATTGTAGCCAAAGGCCCAGCCAAGATTTTGGCGTATATTTCGCATGGTGGATCTGGAAAGGCCCAGCGCGGCAAGAACGGCCCCCATGCCGCCGCGCATCAGGATTATGTCGCCCGCCTCCGCGCTCACATCAACGCCTGTGCCAACAGCCATGCCAATATTGGCAAGGGCAAGCGCCGGCGCGTCGTTCAGGCCATCGCCTACCATGCCCACAATTTGTCCTTCTTCCTGCAACCTGCGAATATAATCAGCCTTGTCTGCAGGCAAAAGCTGCGCTGCCACTTCCTTGATTCCAGCCTGGCGGGCAATGGCAGTGGCAGTGCCGCGGTTGTCGCCTGTGAGCATGACTACGCGGATATTCATGCGCCCCAGCTCTGCCACTACCTCCCTTGTTTCCGGACGCAGCTGATCTGCAAGAGCGAGTATCGCCGCAAGGCGAGGCTTCTCCTTGCCAAGGGCCATGAGCAGGGGAGTCTGGCCTGCTTCGGCCAGCTGATCAAGTTTGGCTTTTACCGGCTGGGGCAATGGAAGATTCTTTTGCTCCATGAAGGTTTCGTTGCCGATCTGGGCTATCCAGGGTTCGCCTTCAAAGACAAGCTTTCCTTCTATGCCAAGGCCTGGACTGATTTTGGCCTCCAGCACTTCGTAACCTGGCAGGCCTTTTGCGGCTTCAATTATCGCCAGACCCAGGGGATGTTCGCTCCTGCTTTCCAGCGAGCTGGCGAGCGCGAGAATGATATCTTTGTCAAGGTCGCGCGAGCTTGTGGAATCAAGCGGAATTACCTCTGTGAGGCCCGGCTTGCCGGTTGTCAGCGTTCCTGTCTTGTCAACGCAAAGGGTTGTGATTTTGCCTGCCTGTTCAAGGGCTGTGCCGTTTTTGATCAGCACGCCAAGCTGCGCTCCGCGTCCGGTGCCAACCATGATCGACATTGGGGTGGCAAGACCCATGGCGCAGGGACAGGCCATGACCAGCACGGCCACAAAAATGGTGAGCGCCACAGAGGCTGGCTGCGAGCTCAGGAGCAGCCATGCGCAGGCGGCCAGGAGCGCGAAGAGCATGACAGCTGGCACAAAATAATAGCTTATTTTGTCCGCCAGCCGCGCAATTGGCGCCTTGCTCCCCTGGGCCTCAGCCACAAGCCGGATGATGCGGCTCAAGCGGGTGTTCTGGCCAACAGCGGTAGCCTTCATTACCAGCGAGCCTTCGCCATTGACGCTGCCCCCCACCAGCTCATCCCCTTTTGTTACTGGCACAGGCATTGATTCGCCTGTCATGAGCGAGAGATCAACTGCGCTGTGGCCCTCAAGCACGATTCCGTCAACCGGAATTCTGGCGCCAGGGCGCACAAGCAGGCGAGCTCCAGGTTTTACTGCCGCAAGCGGCACTTCCTGCGGGTTAGTGTTGTTTTCTTCCAGCACCAGGGCGCGTTCCGGAGCAAGGCTCATGAGTGCGCCCATTGCGTCGCTGGCGCGGGCTTTGGCGGTAAATTCAAGAAACTGGCCCAGCTCAATCATCGCCAGCAGGACAGCGCAGGATTCGTAGTAGAGATTCATTGCGCGTTCAGCAGGATTGTCGCCGGCAAACCCGAGGATGGTATTGGCTAGGCTGTAAAGAAAAGCGGCTCCTGTGCCGACAGCCACAAGACTGTCCATGTTGGGCGAGCGCCGCCAGAGCGCGGAAAGGCCATCAGTGTAGAAATGGCGGCCAAGCCAGACTACCGGCAGGGTGAGGAGCAGCTGGATGGCAATGAACGCTTTTGGCGACTGCTGCGGCTCAAGCCAGGCAGGCAGCGGCATTCCGAGCATGTGGCCCATGGAAATCGCAAGCAGGGGCGCTGTAAGGCAAATCATGGGCACGAGGCGCCGCAGTCTCGCCTTGCGCTCCCTGGCAATTCTGGCGCGGTTTTTTTCATACTGGAGCGCTGCGTCTTCATCCTGGGTTTTGGTGGCGCTAAAGCCAATCTTGGCTATGCGCGCCATTATTTCGGCTGCCAGGCCAGGGCCAGCATTGCTGGCAGGCCAGACCTTGGCCTTGGCCGAGGCCAGATTGACGCTGGCCTTTTCAATGCCAGGCATCTGGGAGAGGACGCGTTCTATGCGGCTGGAGCAGGCCGCGCAGTGCATCCCGCCAATGTCAAATTGCAGGGGGCCGGAGCCGGAATTTGTGGAATTGTCCATTGCGCTCTTGTATTCTTTTTCAGATTGTAGTAGGTTATGACAGGATTATAAAATCGAACCAAGCCGGCTGGAGGATAACATGGCAACGATCAAAGTCAATGGCATGCATTGCGAGAATTGCAAGAATGCGGTGGAAAAGACCGTCAAGGAGATTCCTGGCGTAAAGGATGCAAGGGTCGATCTGGATAAAAAAGAGCTGACGTACGAAGAAGAAGATGAAAATATGCCAATTGCGCTTGATATTATTATGGATGCGATCAGGGATCTTGGCTACGTGCCCGAACACCAGCGGCCCTAGACAAGCCAGTTTGGCACTCGATTTTCAGGAATTGAGCGGCGCGCGAATTTTCAAACGCGCCGTTTTCATATTTTGCGTCCTCCTGCTCCCGCATTTGGCGCAAGCCGCCCCGCTTGATTTTACAGTCCTGCGTCTGGGCCAGGGCGCGCCAGTGGCTCTTGTCGTAGGCGGAATCCAGGGGGATGAGCCAGGCGGCTTTTCCGCAGCCAGCCTGCTGGCCACACGCTATGAAATTCAGGAGGGCTCCCTCTGGGTAGTGCCAAATCTGAATTTTCCGAGCATTATCCGGCGCTCGCGCGGCTTGCATGGCGATATGAATCGCAAATTTGCCGCGCTGGCTGAAACTGATCCGGAATTTGGGACAGTGCGCAGAATCCAGGATCTGATTGTTCGTCCTGAGGTTGGCCTTGTCCTGAATTTGCATGATGGCAGCGGCTATTACCGCCCCCAGGAGATTGACAGGCTTAAAAATCCCAGACGCTGGGGCCAGTCCATCATCATCGATCAGGAGCATATGGCTGATTCTGCCCTTGGCAATCTGGGCGATATGGCGCGGTCTGCAGCCGGCGTGGTCAATCAGCATCTGGTTGAGCCGGAGCACGCCATTCATATTCGCAATACCAATACCGCTCTTGGCGATCGCGAGATGGAAAAGAGCCTGTCCTGGTATGCGGTACGCAATGGCAAACCCGCTTTTGGCCTTGAGGCGAGCAAGGAGCTTTCCGTTGCCAGGCGCGCATACTATCACCTGAGTATGGTTGAGGATTTTCTCAGGCAGGCAGGGATAAAATTCAGCCGCGATTTTGAGCTGTCGCCCGCAGGCGTTGAAAAAGCGCTTGCGGAGGATCTTGGCATCTCCTTTGCCGGCAACCGCGTTTTTCTGCCGCTGGATAATGCGCGTCCAACAATAAATTTTCTGCCGCTGCCGCCAGATGGGGCAGTCAAGGCAATCCCATCCAAGCCAATCATGGCTGTTTTGCCCTGCAAGGACAATCCAGGGCGGCTGTGCGTGCATTATGGCAACCGCACGATCGCGCTTATCAAGCCGGAATGGCGGGAAATGACAGATGAACTGGATGCGCTCTGGGCGCTGGTGGATGGCGAGAAAAAACTTGCGCCTTTTGGGCAGGTGCTTGATGTGAACAGATCCGTAACCATTCTGCCCAGGGAGGGCTTCAGGGTAAATGCAATCGGCTATGGCGGCAGCAAACAGGATGAAGCCGGCAAGAATCTGAAAAAGAAGGACTTTCAGGCCAGGCACTCGGTTGACCGCGAGGGTAATCTTTTCAGGGTGGAAGTTTATAAGGGGGACAAGTTTGCTGGCATGTTTCTGCTGCGCTTTGGCGGCCGTCCCGCTTTAACGGCAAATGCCATTCAGCCAGACAGCAAGGGCCCCGAAAGCGAGCTTGGGTATTAATACTCCATAACCTGACGTGGTCCACCAAATGGAGTGGAGTAGCCCCTCTTAAACCGAACAATTTTTAAGAATTTTTTTGCGCTCACCGAGGAAATTTCCAGTAGCGGCGCGTCCAAATTGGCGTGGCGAAAGACAGACCAGTCCTTTATGTGCAAATAAAAGCGTTTCTTTTGCCATGAAAATTGAAATTACTTCACGATCGCAACAATCCAAAACAAAAATCACCCTGACTTTTTCACCATTTTTACAAACAAGCTCAAAGCCGTCGTTGTACTCTCGCTTCTACAATGCCTTCACTTCAGATATGATTACCACAGGCTCATCTTCTCCCACAGCTATGGAACCTCCTTCCAGCACAAGCCTGCGCCATTTATAGATGGGATCTGGAGAAATCCCATTCTGACGCGCTCTTCTCGATACTGAAAGCCCCGGCTTCATGCTCTCTTCAACCATGCTCATTTTTTGAGCTGGCGTCCAGCGCTTTCGCAGCACGGTCTGGATAATTTCCACAGGCGCGCTTGCATCAGTTCCAATATCAGCTCCAGACATAGTCCTTACCTTCTGGCAGGAATGTGTCCTGTTTTAAAGGGGCTGTTACAGGAATAACGACTTCATGTTTGATGTGCTCAAGACACAGGTAGCGACTACAATTTAATTCAAGCGATTGCCCTGGTCTGCAGCTGGGTTTTGCGTCAGGATTAATTCAGTATCTTGTCGAAGCCTGCCTGGAACGCAGCTGCCATTTCATCCACATTCGCGCGCAGGATTTCGCTATCGCCGCTTGCAAGAATCATGTCCTTTTCTTCAGTCACTTCGCCAATGTGGCGGCAAAGCTGCCACAAGCCCAATGCATCCAGCAATGTGGCTAGATCAGGGCGCACAGTTACTATATGACGGCTGGCTGATTCTGAATAGAGCAATTCCAGGCGGTTCATTTTTTCGAATGCAGGAATGGCATCCAGATTTACACGGCAGCCCAGACGGCCGCCAATTGCCATTTCTGCAAGGCAGACAGCGATGCCGCCATCAGAGCAATCGTGACAGGCCGAGATCGAGCGCTGGCCCATCAGGGCGTTGAGCGCTCCATAGCGAATTTTTGCTGGCCCTGCGTCCACAGTGGGCGCCTTGCCTCCCTTTTTGCCTAGCTGGCTTGCCGCCTCGCTGCCACCCAGCTCTTTCCATGTGCCCCCAAGGATATAGATATGATCCCCGGGACGCTTGAAATCGCTTGTTTGCGCCTGCGTAACATTGCCGATCGCCCCAAGCACTGTAAAGAGCACGGTTGGCGGGATGGAAATACGCATGGAGGAGCCCAGATAGTCGTTCTTCATGGAGTCCTTGCCGGATATGCAGGGTACGCCGTATGCCAGGCAAAATTGTCGCAGGGCCTGACAGGCGCGCACCAGCTGGGCAAGCTTGTATGCTCCGTCAGGGTTTTCCCTGCTTTCTATCGGGTCTGGCCAGCAGAAATTATCCACGCCAGCGAGGGCCTCCGGATCGGCGCCACAGGCGACAGCGTTGCGAATGGCCTCATCAATGGCATTGGCCATCATCCAGTAAGTATCAAAATCACTGAATTTTGGGCAGATGCCATGCGCCAGCACGAGGCCGGCATCGGATTCCAGCAGGGGCCTGAAGACTGCGCCATCGGAGGGGCCATCGCGCTGAATGCCAACAAGCGGCTTGATTACGCTGCCTCCTTTTACTTCGTGGTCATACTGGCGGATGATCTTTTCACGGGAGCAGATATTGTACCGTGAGAGCATCGCAAGCAAAAACTCGCGCTGCCATTCAGCCGATCCGCCTGGCTCAAGCTCGAGCGTCCGGAAAGCTGGCGCTTTCCAGACGGCGTTGAGCTGAAGCTGGGGAGCGCCGTTGTGGAGAAAATCCATTGCAATGTGGCAAACCGGACGTCCGCGAAACATTACGTCGAAGTATCCAGATTCATTGAATAAGCCGAGCGGGGTCGCCTCAACGTCCCTTAACGCCGCGAGCGCGAGGAATTCCGCGAGCTTGTCCGGAGCGACCGCGAGGGTCATTCTTTCCTGGGCTTCGGAAAGCAGGATTTCCCAGGGACGCAGGCCCGGGTATTTCAGGGGCGCTTTTTCCAGTTCAATCATGCAGCCGCCGCTATCCTGGGCCATTTCGCCAATAGAAGAAGACAGGCCGCCGGCGCCATTATCCGTGATTGAATGATAAAGGCAGCGATCGCGCGCTTCCATGATGAAATCATAGAGTTTGCGCTGCGTAATGGGATCTCCGATTTGCACGGCCGTTGCCGGGGAGCCCTCATGGAGTTCTTCCGAGGAAAATGTCGCCCCATGAATCCCGTCTTTTCCTATTCTGCCGCCCGCCATGACAATGATATCGCCAGGCCGCGCCGCTTTTTCATAGCCGGGATGGCCGCAGATCTCGGCGGGAATAACGCCGACAGTTCCACAGAACACGAGGGGCTTGCCAAGATAGCGGGGATCAAAAACAATGGAGCCGTTTATTGTGGGAATGCCGCTTTTGTTGCCTCCATGCTCGATGCCCAGGCGCACGCCTTCCAGGACTCTGGCCGGATGCAGCAGGCGCGGAGGCAACTTGTCCCTGTAATCCGGTGGAGCGAAACAGAAGACATCCATGTTGCAGACCAGATTCGCGCCCATTCCGGCGCCCATCGGATCACGGTTGACGCCGACAATGCCTGTGAGGGCTCCTCCATACGGGTCAAGCGCGGATGGACTGTTGTGCGTTTCCACCTTGATGCAGGCATCGTAGCCATTGATAAAGGAGATGATGCCCGCATTGTCCGTGAATACCGAGAGGCAGTAATCCCGCGCTCCCAGACGCTCGCGAATGATGCGCGTAGTATCGCGAATGCAGCTCTTGTAAAGATTGTCGATGGTTTCCCGGGCGCCGTCTTGCTCGTCACGGTATTCAATGCGGGCTGAAAATATCTTGTGCTTGCAATGCTCTGACCAGGTTTGTGCGAGGGCCTCCATTTCGACGTCTGTGGGATCGGGCTCAAGGCCAGCCCTGGGAGCGGATTCAAAATAGGCGCGAATCTTGCGCATTTCCTGCAGGCTCAAGGCCCATGTGTTGGCGCGGCTTAGCCGTTCCAGTTCAGGATCGCTCATTTGTGAAAGGCGGATATATTCCACAGTGTCCGAGGCGTCAGTATCCGGGAGAGCTTCCTGCGGGGCAAAGCCCGCGTTTTTTTGCCATTCTTCGTAGCTGAGAATGCGGAAACGCTGAATCAGCACATTGCAAAGCAAGTCCTTGCAGATTTTTTCAATATCCTCGCGCTTGAGGGGTTCGGCCGCCAATAACCTGTACTGGCTTGCGGAATAAACCGCAAAGCTGTCTGGAGAAACACCCAGGGCCAGTGCGGCAGTTTCACGCGCCGTGCGCGCTTCATTGTCAGTAACGCCTGGCCTGAAGCCGACCTCGCACAGCCATGCCGGCAAAGGCTCAAGGCAGGGTAGCGGACCGAGAGAAACGCGCTGTAGCACCGGGTCATGCCAGACGCCATCCGCAATCAGGCGCTCAAGCTGATTTTGATCAAGGCCGGATACTGTAAAAACCTTTATAATGCGGCAATCCGCTACTGGAAGTTCAAGGAAATTGCGGATTCTGGCTGCAACCCGCTTGCCTGGCGTGTCGCCTGTATTGGGCAGGTAGCCGATTTCAATCCTGTAAAGCATTTTGAACCTCTTTTTAATTGGAGCGGTTGCGGATATGGGCAGTCATGGCTTTTAAAATTTCCAGTTCATCGCAATCAGGAAAAGGNAGGAGAAATTCCAGAGCCCNGCCCAGGTATGCATCTGCAACAGTGAGGCTCTCTTTGACAAAGGGNTGAATTGCCTCGCAAATTTCATCCTGTCTGGCGTCATCAAGCCCCCCCTGGCAGAACATCTCATCAAATTCGCTTCTGGGTTCGGCGCTCAGGCTTGCGCGGAAAAGGCGCAGGGGCATTGTGAGCTTGCCCTCGCGCAGGTCGCCGCCGGAGGGTTTGCCNGTCAGGGATGCAGGCGCAAAATCCAGCGCATCGTCAACCAGCTGAAAGGCAATGCCAAGATTTTCGCCAAAGCTGGNAGCCGCCTTGGCCAGCNGGNNATTTTCGCTGCCGTATATTGCGCCCAGGGCGCAGGCCTGGGCAATCAGGCAGGCCGTTTTGCCTTTGATGATTGCAATATATTCATCNTCTGTTAAGAGCGGATTGCGCAGGGAATTCATCTCCAGTATTTCCCCTGCCGCAGTTTCCATTGTCGCCATGGAGTATGCCCTGGAAAGCGCGGGCTGGCTGAATTCGGCAACAATCGAATTCCCAAGGGCGAGCATGGCATCGCCAGCGAGAATTGTGGCAGAAGTGCCGTAAATCGCATGGGCTGCGGGCTGGCCGCGGCGNAGCGTGGCCTGNTCCAGGATGTCGTCATGGAGCAGCGTGGCGCAGTGCAAAAGCTCCATTGTGGATCCCAGGCGATAAATGGCCGAATCCGTCGCTCCGGTCAGCCTGGCCATGAGTATCGTCAGCAGAGGCCGCAGCCTCTTGCCGCCTGCGNAAATNACNTGTCTGGCTACTGGCTGGCAGGGNGGCGGCAGTTCCGATATGATGCTGGTCAGGGTTTCATTTATGGCTGGCAGTTCTTCCGCCAGGCATTTTTTCAGTTTGNCTTGTGACATAAATGCCCATGCTGCGGCTGCTAGCCAAGGTTTAGTGCGGGCAGGATTTCGCCCAAGGTCAGAAGCGCGCGATCAAAATCCTTTTCTTCCGGTCTGCGGGGGCCGGTCTTGTTGGAAACCACCCTGATTTCCGCAAACGGAATTTCAGCGCGCAAGGCGACATAGGCCGCCGCAAAGCCTTCCATGTTTTCAAGCTGGGCATGCCATTTATTCCAGAGGGCATCGCGCCGCTGAAAGCTCGCAGTTACGCCGGCCACAGTAAGGGAAGAGCAAATCTGCCAGTCCGGCATTTTTGGGAGATTGAGCGGCAANGCCGAAAGNTCCCCCAGTTTGATTTCTTCATANATTGACTCTTCTCCGCGTTCCCAGACAGGATGCTTGAAAGCGCGNGCCGTGACTGTTATCCCGTCGTTCAGGCCATATTCNGGCCAGATTTCGCGGTCAATGGCGCAGATTGCGCAAAGCGGAGTCAGCTCAAGATCAAATGCGCCGGCAAGCCCNGCGTAGATAATGCCGGTTATTTTCTCTTGCTCTCTCATAAGCCCAAGGCAATGGCCCATTGCCAGGGCCGCGTTTATGGGGCCTACGCCAGTTACAAGGAAGATGAGCNTTCCNGNGCGNGTTTCGGCGAGTAATGGCTGNATTTCNGGAATTGCGGCTGGATCAGGAAAGCGGCTGGGCGCAAGAGCTGCCAATTCAATGGCAGTGGCGGNGCAGACAAGAATCGCCATCACAGACGCCAGTAGCTGATGCCTGCGGCGCGCATGGCTTCCGGATCAAAGGTAGCNTGCGCGTCAATTAAAATCATCCCGTCAGGATCTGCGAAAAGCTGGCGTAGCTGTTCGGGCGCAAGGTCTTCATACTCCTTGTGGCGCACTGCCAGAATCAGCGTATCCAGGTCATGCAGATCCGCAAACCGNGCCAGATTAACGCCGTATTCGGCTTTGGCCTCCGCAGGATCGGCCATTGGGTCGTGAACAACCACATCCGCGCCATATTCTTTTAATTCCGAGATGACATCGACAACGCGCGTATTGCGAAGATCGGGCACGTTTTCCTTGAATGTAAAGCCGAGAATGCCGATTCTGGAGCCATCCACCTTGCGGCCCGAGCGAATCATCCGTTTGATTGTCTGTTCAGCCAGATATTTGCCCATGCGGTCGTTAATGCGTCTGCCAGCGAGAATTACTTCCGGATGGAAACCGAGCTCTTCGGCCTTGAAAGTGAGATAATAAGGATCAACCCCAATGCAATGTCCTCCTACCAGCCCAGGCTTGAAAGGAAGAAAATTCCACTTGGTGCCGGCTGCTTCCAGAACTTCCCTGGTGTCGATTCCCATGTGCGCGAATATCATTGCGAGTTCATTCATCAGGGCGATATTGAGATCCCGCTGTGTATTCTCAATGACCTTGGCAGCTTCAGCCACGCGGATGCTGGAGGCCTTGTGAATGCCTGCGCTGATGATGGAGCCATAGAGNCTTGACAGGGTTTCAGCCACTTCGGNCGTGGAGCCTGCGACAATCTTNGTTATTGTTTCAAGCTTATGCACCTTGTCTCCGGGATTGATTCGCTCCGGAGAATAGCCGAGGCCGAAACCTGAATTGAGGGAAAGGCCAGATTCCCGTTCCAGGATTGGCGCGCAAATTTCTTCGGTAAGTCCCGGGTAAACAGTGGATTCATAGCAGACTATGACGCCTGCGCTCATGTGCGAGCCGGCAAGCTGGCTTGCCGAGATGACAGNCTGCAGATCCGGATTGCGGTGTTTGTCTATAGGCGTGGGCACAGCCACAATTATGACGCCGGCGCCCTTGAGACTCTCCGGATCAGATGTAAAATTGATCTTGCTGTCGCCCAGTTNGTCTGCGCTCACTTCCAGGGTATGGTCATGTCCGGATTTAAGCTCGGCGATTCTTGCNCTGTTGATGTCAAATCCGGTTACGTCAAAGATTCTGGAAAATGCTACGGCAAGTGGCAGTCCGACATAGCCAAGGCCGATGACAGCCACGGATTTTTCATGGGCNNCCAGTTGATCGAATGTAGTCATCTTTAAAACCTCTTTACAAATGCTTGCCGGAATCCCAAACTGCTTTCATGCTGNATCTTTTTCACGCCATGATTTTGTTGCTGGTGATCGAGGGCNTCTGCTTCGCGCTTTTTCCAGGGCTCATGCGCAGGACGATGCTGGAAATGGTAATGCAGCCTGATTCTTCCCTGCGCGGCGCGGGCATTGCCGCGCTGGTNACCGCAATCATTGCCGGGTTGCTGCTGCGTTTTGCGCAGTAGGTTTTTCGCCCCAGTGGAGGCAAACTATGCCGCCAGTCAGCTTGCGAAAGCCTACATTCCCAAAGCCGGCGTCCTCCATTTCCGCAGCCAGCTCTGGCGCAGTCGGAAATTCCCGGATTGTTCTCGCCAGATAGGCGTATGCTTCCCTGTCGCGCGCGATCAGTCTGCCGATTGCTGGCAGAAGGGCCGCAAGATAAAGATTGTATATGCCCCCCCAGATTTTTTCGCTCGCCGAGCCAAATTCGAGGATGCAGGCGCGGCCGCCTGGCTTGAGAATCCTGAGCATTTCCAGAAATGCCTCTTTTCTGGGGCGGATATTACGGATGCCAAAAGCGATTGTGATTCCGGCCATGCTGCCGGCGGCCAGTGGAAGCGCGAGAGCATTTGCAGCGCAGGGCAGGATTGCCGCCTCAAGAGCAGGAGAAGCCAGCTTGCGCAGACCTCTTTGCAGCATGGGCGCGCAAAAGTCAGCGGCAATTATCCTGGCATCAGGCCGCGCCTTGTGAAGNGCGAGAGCGACATCGAGAGTTCCGGCGGCCAGATCAAGGAGCGGGCCAGTGCTGGGCGCGGACGCTGCGAGCTTGCGGCGCCATGAGCGGTCAACGCCAAAGCTGAGCGTGTGATTGAGAAAATCATAGACGCCAGCTATATGGGCGAACATGGCGGAAACCTGGCTGCTCAATCGTCGCGCTCCTCTTCACATTCACGGATTGTCTGCGCTACAACCCGATAAATTACGGGAAAAATCTCCGCAAAGTTGCCAGGCGAGACTGTGCGGGTTTCTATGAATTTGCAGGTCAGCTCTTTTGCTACCTGCAATGCCTCGCGGCTTTCCTTGTCCATGTCAAAATCCTGGAAATACAAAAGCCCGCCAATTTGGGAATGGCCGCGCCTGCGCCCGCAGGCGCGTTAATGAGCGGCGGGCCAAAACAGGACGGAAACTGGGGCCCCCGCCCTGATTTTGCCTTAATTCGCAAGCCGGTTATAACTTTTTTACTGCCAGTTTGACAATACGCGAAGATATTGGGGAGNNAGGAGAGATTCCNNGGCGCAGGCCGGCCGGAAGCCAGCTGGACCATGCAGTCAGGGTTGCCGGCCATGACGGAGAGATGCGGGGCCTGAAAAATATCCATTAAGCGCAGCGACGTAGCCTTCCCAGAAGGGGGTGATGAATTTCTGCACATTTCCAACAATGATGCACGCCCTGGCAGCGCGGAGGGCAGTCCGGAACTCGTCCCGTGTTGGGAGCCGGTTTTCAAAATGAAAAGAATTCTCGTAAGTCGTGTATCCAGACAGATTCATGTTTGCCAGCAGCTGACCCATAAAGGAGTCTCCCATGACCAGGAGCGCCAGAGGGCGCCGAGTTTTTCTGAAAACGGCGTGGTAATGGCTGTTGCGCCCATTTTTGTAATGGGGCCAAATATTCAGCAGCTTTGCAATATCCCGTTCGGCGTAAAAGGAATCGTCGCTGACGAATTTTCCGGCAATTTCAATTTCCGGAAATTCTGCCGGATTCAGTTCATGAAGCTTTCTGGCGATCATTTTCAGACAGATGCCTGCGCCATACATGCTCCAGTGGGCGCCCTGATCAGGGAAAGAGATTTCCGCAACATCTTTTTGAGCCAATGGCGGATAGCAATCGACAAAATTGACATCTGCCTTCCCAAGGTATTTGGCGTAAATCGGGCCTGCAAGCGCGGAGCCTGTTTTGAGGTTGGGCGCTCTTATTCTGAAAACCCAGGGCGCGGCATGATCAAATAGATCCACCTTGTGAGGCGCAAGAACCATGATCAAGGGGATGCCAAGAATTTCCAGATTTTGTTTGAGGAGTTCAAACTGTTTTGCTGAAGCTTGCGCCAGTAATGCGATTTTGTTCTTGTCAATCGACCTTGTGTAGGCAGATATCAGATAGCCTTTCTCGAAGAGAATGCCATCGCGGCCGACGCTAATTCCCCAGTCATATCCAGAATGGAAAAAACCGAAATTCAGAAATGCATAGATATCATTTTTTATATAGAGAAGATATTTTAAAGATGGGAAATTTTGTATGATATATTTTTCAAAAGTATTCTGGAATTCTGTAGAAGCAAGAGACTGCACGGTAGGCTGTTGAAGTTTAACTGACTTGACATAGCCTTCAGGAGGACCATTTGCACGGATTAGCCAGGATAATAATATAATTGTTAAAAATCCGGAAGTAAATATCCAGGGGGTAACTTTCATCGCTG
>JAAUYW010000060.1 GCA_014804915.1 Desulfovibrio sp.
TGCCGGAATCACAGCTGGATAATGTATGAGCGCCTGCCTGAACATGGGCTTTTGCAACGCCGTTTCAGCGCGGGCATTGAAAACAACGCCCTTGCCGTCCCTGCGTGGAAAGCCCCAGCTCATTGACTCCGGACTGACCGCGCCGTCGCGCATGATCAGCGTCAGCGCGTTATTGCCCGGGAAAATCTCGCCCTGCTTTGGAGGCGGACTACCGCAAGGCAGCTGGCTCACATATCTGTCAATGTCCCTGTTGCTCAGGTCAATATCAAAGCGGCCGCACATGAAAGCCCCCTTTTAAAAACGAAAGGGGGAGCGGACTCCCCCGGCAGGCCTAGCGCAAACGGGTGTAAACCGAAGGCCTCAGTCCGCCGCCCGCGCTGCCTGTTTCCGCCAGCAGCGGATACAGGTCCGGCGTGATTGGAATGGTTACTGCCGCCTTTGCCAGCACTTCATTTGTGGATACGCAAATGAGCTCGATGTTGAAGCGCACGTCGTCAGTGCTGCGCACGTATGTGCCGGCAAGAATTGCCTGCCCGACGCCGCTGGTGGTCTGCAGGTTTGGCACGCGCCTGGTGAGCAGAAACTCGCCTGCGCCCTGTTCAAAGCGGATATCCCGTCCCTTGCGCAAATCCTCATACTTGTAGCCGCGGTTCTTGAGCCAGCGGGAAATTTCCTCGGTCATCTGCCGCGCCAGGCCGGAGGCAAGCTGCAGATTGCCAAGATTCGCCGGCGTTGTGCCCATGATCATTATCCTGGACCGCGCGAATTCGTTGTTCTGGTTGCTGCCAATCGTGTCAGTTGAGGAATAGCCAAAACGCTTCATCATCTGCGCGTCAAGCTGCTTGCCTATGCAGGCCGCAGCTTCGGGCACATTGCCCTCAGCCGCCGCAGTGAGCGGGAAAAGAAGTGCGGCCAGCGCCAGGGCCAGTATAAGAATGCGAATCATCTTGCACCTCGCTGTGGATTAATTTCGTACATATTTTTTCTCAATGCCCCGTTGGCCAGGCTATCTGCCCTGGACAATCGGAATCGAGGCCGTGTCAGTCTGGACTACCGCGCCTCCCAGGGATGGATAGGAAGGCGGAAGCACGGGAGCGGACTGGGGCGCCACATACGGCCTGGCCTCGGTCGCAGGGGCCTCAATATAGCTCGTCTGCGTGGCCGGCTGGGGCGCGGGCGCTTTCGCGCACCCGGCAAGAATTGCCGCAAGCAGGAGACCAGTGGTAAGAAACTTCCTGTCCATGCTGATTGCCGCCTCCTGTTTTTTCAATTATGCCGCCTGGATAGCAAGCCATTTGGCTGTTGGCTGCCATCTTTTTCCTTAAAATATGCAATTAACATTCCACAGATTTGACATTGCGCTGGCAAGAATTTAGCGTATATTGCGATTAAGGAAAATAATAATCATTGTGCAGAATTATGACAGCTAGTACAAGCAGGCAAATTCAGCTTGGGGGAGTTGCCATTGGCGGCGGCGCGCCAGTTGTCGTGCAGAGCATGACCAGCACGGACACGCGCGACGCCGAAGCGACGCTGGCGCAGATTGCCAGGCTGNCTGACGCTGGCTGCGAGATTGTCCGCGTCGCTGTGCCGGATTCCGCAAGNGTGGCCTCCCTGGCNGGCATTGTGGCGGGATCGCCCCTGCCGGTTATCGCGGATATTCATTTTGACTGGCGCCTGGCCATCGGCAGCATTGAGGCAGGCGCTGCCGGACTGCGCANCAATCCCGGCAACATTGGCGNTGATGAAAAGGTCTGCCGCATTCTGGATTGCGCNAAAGCCNATGGAACNGCCATCCGCATTGGCGTCAATTCCGGCTCGCTGCANAAGGATGTGCTGGCCCGTCATGGCCGNCCCTCGCCANAGGCGCTTGCNGAAAGCGCGCTGCTTTATGCGCGCCTGTTTGAGAAACAGGGATTTTACAATTTCAAGCTGTCCCTGAAATCATCTTCTGTCACAGANACCATCGCNGCCTACCGCGAAATCCGCAANAAATGCGATTATCCCCTGCATATAGGCGTTACCGAGGCCGGCCTGCCNCCTGCNGGCCTTGTCAGATCCGCTGTGGGGCTTGGGGTTCTTCTTCACGAAGGCATAGGCGACACCCTGCGCGTCTCCCTGACTGCGGATCCGGTTGAGGAAGTCCGCGCGGCCTGGCATATTCTCTCCGCGCTTGGGNTGCGCAGGCTCGGGCCGGAGCTGATTGCCTGCCCGACCTGCGGCAGGACTGAAATCGGTCTGGCCAGTCTGGCCGCGGCTGTTGAACAGGCTCTTGCCGGCTGTCGCCTGCCCATTCGCGTAGCTGTGATGGGCTGCGTGGTCAATGGCCCGGGCGAGGCNCGCGAGGCGGATCTGGGCATTGCCGGCGGCCGCGATCGCGGCATAATTTTTCGCAAGGGCAAGGTTATTCGCTCGGTGAACGGCCAGGACGCGCTCCTGAAAGCCTTTCTCGAAGAGCTGGCCGCCCTGGTTGAAGAGAATACCCATTCCCGGCATTAAGCAAGGAGCATTGGCGTGCGCTTTAGCTCATTCTATATTCCCACTCTCAAGGAAACTCCGGCTGACGCCGAGGTTGTTAGCCATCAGCTGCTTGTGCGCGCTGGCATGATTCGCCGGCTGGCCTCCGGGCTTTACACATATTTGCCGCTTGGCGTGAGGCTGCTTGACAAGATTGCGAAAGTGGTGCGCGAGGAGATGAATGCCGCCGGCTTCAATGAAATCCTGATGCCAATGGTGCAGCCTGGCGATTTGTGGCGCGAATCCGGACGCTGGGAAAAGTATGGCAAGGAATTGCTGCGCTTCAGGGATCGCAACGAGCGCGATTACTGCCTTGGACCCACGCATGAGGAGGTTGTCACGGATCTGGCGCGAGACGAGATTCGCTCATACAGGCAGCTGCCCTTGCGTGTCTATCAGATCCAGACCAAGTTTCGCGACGAGATCCGGCCCAGGTTCGGACTGATGCGCGGGCGAGAATTCGTGATGAAGGACGCCTATTCATTTGATGCGAGCATTCCTGACGCGGAAAAAAGCTATCAGGTCATGTATGAGGCCTACAAGCGCGTGTTCGGCCGCCTTGGGCTCAAATTCAGGCCGGTCGAGGCGGACACTGGCTCCATTGGCGGTTCCTTTTCCCATGAATTCATGGTTCTGGCCGATACTGGCGAAGACACCATCGCTGTTTGCGCGGATTGCGGCTATGCGGCGAATCTGGAGCGCGCGGAAATCGCGGCTCCAAAGGCGTCGGAACCTTCGCAATGCCCGCCAGTCGCCAGGGTCGCGACGCCAGGCGCGCATACGGTCGAGCAGGTAACAGCCATGCTTGGCAAGTCGCCCAAGGAACTGGTCAAGACGATGCTCTTTGTCGCGGATGGCAAGCCGGTTGCCGCGCTGGTGCGCGGCGATCGCGAAGTAAATGAAATCAAGCTGGGCAAATTTCTGAATGCGGATAAAATCGAGCTGGCAGGTCGCGAGATTGTGGAGCGATGCACAGGCGCGCCAGTCGGGTTTGCCGGGCCGGTCGGGCTTGACATTCCCATTTACGCGGATAACGAGCTCGCTTGCGCCAGCGGCTATGTCACTGGCGCAAATGAAGGCGATGCCCATCTTGTCAATGTGGATCTGAAGCGCGATTGCGAAATTGCCGCCTGGGGGGATTTGCGCCAGATCTCCGAAACGGACAGGTGTCCGCGCTGCGGCGGGGCGATCGGGCTTACGCGCGGCATTGAAGTTGGCCATGTGTTCATGCTGGGCACGAAATACAGCGAGGCCATGGGCGCGACTTTCCTGGATGAGCAGGGCGAGGAAAAGCCCATGATTCAGGGCTGCTACGGCATTGGCGTGTCCCGCATTGGCGCTGCCGCCATTGAGCAGAACCACGACCGCGCGGGCATTGTCTTTCCGCCGCAAATTTCGCCCTTTTCCTGCATTCTGCTGAATCTTGATCCGGGCAAGCCGGAAGTGGCCGAAGCTGCGGAGAGGATTTATAAGGATTTGCTGGATTCCGGCGAAGAGGTGCTGCTGGATGACAGGAGCGAGAGGCCTGGCGTGAAATTCAATGACGCTGACCTGCTCGGTTTTCCGATGCAGCTTGTATTGGGCGGCAAGGGGCTGGCCCGGGGAGTGGTGGAAACAAAGGACAGGCGCACTGGCGAAAAGGGCGAGCTGCCCCTGGCGAATTTTATGCCGGCATTCACGGAGTGGAAGCAAAAGGTGCTGGCAGGCTGGGAGCGGCAGCAGGCCTAGCCCATGGATTCCATTTTCACAGTCAGCGGGCTTACTGAAATTCTGCGCGAAACCCTGGAAAGGCGTGTGCCTTTTGTCTGGGTGCGCGGCGAGATTACGAAACTTTCCCGTCCGCAATCAGGCCACATCTATTTCAGCCTCAAGGACAGCCGCAGCCAGCTTGCCTGCGTCTGGTTTTCCGCAAGGCAGTCGCCAGGCGGGGAAAAATTTGATCCCCTGACTGGCGAGGTGTTTGAAGAGCCAAGAAAGCCGCTGGCCGGCGATCTGCGCAATGGCATGGAAATTCTCTGCGCTGGCAGCATTGGCGTTTACGCGCCAAGGGGGCAGTACCAGCTGCTGGTTGAGCTGGCGCAGCCGGTAGGCGCGGGCGAGCTTGCCCTGCAATTTGAAAGGCTGAAGCGCAAGCTCGAAGCGGCCGGATTTTTCGCTGGCGAGCGCAAGCGCGCGCTGCCCGTGAATCCGGTCCGGATTGCCCTGGTGACGTCGTCTGGCGGCGCAGCCATCCATGATTTTCTGGAGCTGGCCCAGTCTCGCGGAATTTCTTCAACCGTGCGCCTGTTTCCTGTTCCCGTGCAGGGCGCGGAGGCTGCCGCCAGGATAGCGCAGGCGATTCGGCAAATAAACAGCCAGGGCTGGGCGCAGGTTATAGTGCTGATTCGCGGCGGCGGCTCGCTGGAGGATCTCTGGGCATTTAATGAAGAGATAGTGGCGCAGGCGATATTCACTTCCAGGCTGCCGGTGCTCGCCGGCATTGGGCATGAAGTGGATTTCACGCTTGCAGATCTCACGGCCGATGTCCGCGCGGCCACGCCCTCCCACGCGGCGCAGCTGCTGTGGCCGGAGCGGGCGGAGCTTTGGCAGAGGCTTGATGAAAGCGAGGCAGCCCTGACGCGGGCCATTTTTGCCAGGCTGGAGCGGGCAGAGTCCGGATTTGCCAGGCTTGCGCAAGCCCTGAACTGGCTTTCGCCAATGGGCAGGCTGGAGCGCCTGCAAGCGTGGCTTACGCCGCTTGCCGAAAAACTGGAGCGCGAAATCAGGCTTTTGCTCGCGGGTCATGAGGCAAGATTCAACGC
>JAAUYW010000061.1 GCA_014804915.1 Desulfovibrio sp.
AACAACTTCTAGACAAAATAAAAGTCAAATTGCTCTAGCCGGACAAATGTGGATTCCGGTGATTGCCGGTCAGGAGAGGATTAAATGTCTCAACCATTCCAGATATGGCTGAATATGATATTCTCTTCCTGGGCTACCCCAACTGGGGGGGCCCCATGCCAACGCCTGTCTGGACATTTCTTGAAGGCCTTGACACCCGCAGCAAGAAAATCGCCCCGTTCTGTACTAACGAGGGTAGCGGCATGGGCAGAAGTGAAAAGGACTTGCGCAAATTGTGCCCGGAAGCTGAAATACTGCAGGGGCTTGCCATAACTGGCCATGAGGCGGGGCAATCCGGAGCGCTGTTTGAGGAATGGACGCGTCAGCTGGGTTTGGCAAGGTAAAAATAAGCACCTGGAGGAAGAAGGCGCAGGAAATACAGAATTTTTGGCAAGACTGGCGAAAAGGTTTCAGTGCTTGGTTATGGCAATATGCGCTTGCCTGTCGAGCATGTTGATTATGCCAGGATTGATGCGGCAGTTAAACGATAATCTCGCGCTGGCAGAGCAGACGGATGCTCAACTTTCACCCAGAAGGCGTGACTCGATGTTTCTGTTGACGTAGTTTCCTGCCTGATATACGTCTGGCATATCATGAACCGCGGGAAGAGGAGGATCGCAATGGCAAGGATAGTAGTGATAGATGGCCACCCTGAGCGTCCAAAATCCATAGCCAACAAGGCTGTGCTGGAAGAATTCGGAAAACTTGTGCCTGAGGCGGAGACAGTCCATCTTTGCGAGCTTTATCCGGATTTCAGAATTGACGCCTCCAGAGAGCAGCAGCGGCTTGCGCCAGCCGAAATGATCATTTTCCAGTATCCTTTCTGGTGGTATGGCGCGCCGTCTTTGCTGCGTCGCTATCTTGAGCAGGTGTTTTTGCCTGGCTGGGCATATGCCACTGAAAAAAAGGCGCTTGCAGGCAAAAATCTCGCCCTGTCCTTCACCATTGGGGGAACTGAAGCCGAATATCAGCGGCGCGAGGGCGTAATGCACACTATTGAGCAGTTTTTGCCAGACATGCTTGCCACAGCCCATTTTACGGGCATGACATACCGGGGCGCTGTATATTCGTTTGATATGGCTTGTTTTGATCCGTCTGATCAGGCGCGCATAAGCGCGGTGCAGGCAAAGGCGCGCGATCAGGCAAGGCGGCTGAAGGAGCATATCGCCCAGTTCATCGCCCTGTCCTGATTCAGTCTGGCTTTTCAGTTGCAAGGCCGCTTGCGCGGCCTTTTTTTGACGTTCCCGGTTTAGTCCGGAAGCTGCCGGCATTCGCGCAGGAATGCGCAGTAAGCCTGCCATGTCGCGTATAGATCGGCGACTGAAGCCAGTTCAAACGGGCTGTGCATGGAAAGCAGGGCCGGCCCCAGATCAATGACACTCATGCCGAGGCTTGCCATGAATTTGGCTACCGTGCCGCCTCCGCCAAGGCCGACCTTGCCCAGCTCGGCTGCCTGCCAGGGAATTTGCGCGCGGTTGAAAATGCCACGCAGGGAAGCGAAAAATTCAGCATCCGCCTCGCTGGCGTCATATTTTCCGCCCGAGCCGGTGTATTTGCTAAAGCAAGGGCCATAGCCAAGCCGCGCCGCGTTTTGCTTTTCATGCACATCCCCGTAATCCGGATCAAGGGCAGCCGTAACATCCGCTGACAGTCCGCAAGTATTGAACAGCGAGCCTGAAAGGCCAGTTTCATTCCAGCTTTCCAGCGCGCGCTCAACGCAGAACTGCAGAAAGCGCGAGGATGCGCCTGTCGCGCCTTCCGAGCCTATTTCCTCCTTGTCCCAGAGCATTATCGCAGCAGGCCTGGCAAGATCGGCTGCGGCAGCTTCAAGGAGCGCCCGAACCGCGCAATATACGCAAATGCGGTCATCCTGGCCATAGCCGCCAATCATCGCCTTGTCCAGCCCCACGAAGCGGGCGCTGCCAGCTGGCACCGCCTCCAGCTCCGCAGTAATGAAATCCTCCTCCTTCAGGCCAAAGCGCTTATCGAGAATCTCCAGCACAGTCGCGCGCACCGGCTCTTTCGCCTCTTCGCCATGTCCATTTGGCAGATGGCCAAGCACTATATTCAGTTTTTCGCCGTCAAATGCCTCTTTCAGGGTTTGCGTTTCCTGCTTTTGCGCCAGATGAGGCAGTAAATCCGCCACGCAAAAAACAGGATCGCCTGGCTCTTCACCGATGGTCAGGCGAATCTTTTCGCCATTTTCGCGAACTGCCACGCCGTGCAGGGCCAATGGCCTGGCAAGCCATTGATATTTGCGGATGCCCCCATAATAATGCGTTTTGGCCTGGGCAATGCCAGCGCCTTCCACAAAGGGATGCTGCTTGAAGTCCAGCCTTGGGCTGTCGGCATGGGCGGCAATCAGGTTCATACCATGCTCAAGGGGGGCGCTGCCCCTGGCGATCGCGAAAATGGCCTTTTCGCGCAGGCTGAATGCCAGCCGCGGCCCGGAATCGCNAAAGCCGGCCTTTTGCAGCTCGCTTCTGGCCCAGGCGACACATTCGCGCTCGGTTTTGCATGCNGACAGGAAATCAATGTAGTCGCGGGCAAATTCCGCAAGCTTGAGCTTGTCAAGCTCATTGTCATATTGTTGCCACGCGCTTTCGGGCTGGTATTTGAGTGCGTCAGACATTGGCAATCCTTTCGGCAGATTGTGAGTGGAGCTTGTAAAATTCCGCAAGCAGGTAAAATGAGCCGCAAACAAGCGCCGGACCTTTTTGCAGCAGCGCAAGCGCGGAGGCGAGATTTGTGGTTGCCTGGCAGCTCTGGGGCGCAATCCTGTTGGCAAAAGCGGCCATTTCGCCGGCATTTTCGGCGCGGCTGTTGTCCAGCTGGGGAATCAGCAGGCAGCTGGTCGCGCGCAGAAGCATTGGCAGGCAAGAGCGCCAGTCCTTGTCTGCCAGGGCGGAGTAAATTATAGCCGCCGGNNGCTGGGGCAGNGAGNGCAGCAGCTGGCGGATCGCATGGGGATTATGGGCGCCGTCCAGTATGATCTCCGGATGAAGCGGCGTTTCTGCAATACGTTCAAGCCTGCCTGGCACAAAGGCTTCCTCCAGGGCGCGGGCCTCCTTGCAGCCATCCGGATTGAGAGCCATGTCTTGCGCTATCCTGCGCCAGGCGGCAAGCGCGACGCCAGCGTTGACGCGCTGATGGCTGCCGGCAAGGCCTGTCTTGCANGGCGTCGGGGCGGCGAAGGCAATGGCTGCGCCGCGGNTTTTCGCAGCATTGCGCAGNGCGGCGCGCGCAGCAGGGTATTGCGGCGCCGAGAAAATCCGCCTGCCAGGCTTGATNGNGGCCGCCTTGTCCGCGGCAATTGCCGCCAAATCCGGCCCGATGATATTCGCGTGATCCATTGCGATCGGAGTAAAACAGAGATAATCGGCGTTGANTGCGGTCGTGGCGTCATTGCGTCCGCCCAGTCCGGCCTCAAAAACAGCAAGCTCGACGCCGTTGCTGGCAAAAAGGCTGACTGCCAGCAAGGTAAGCAATTCGAAATATGTAAGGCCCGCAATATCGGTTTGTCTTCCAAGCCGCTCCACGGCTTCAAGCCAGGCTTGCCTGNGAAGCTGNCTGCCGTCAATCAGTATTCTCTCCCTGGGGGAAAGGAAGTGCGGCGAGGTGTAGAGTCCTGTTTTCAGGCCATGCGCCTGTCCCAGGCCGGCCAGAAACGCGCTGGTTGAGCCCTTGCCATTTGTTCCCAGAACCTGCGCTGCCCTGAATGGCAAACTGGCAAGGTTGCAAGCCTTCAGGGCGCTGGCAATGCGTCCAAGGCCAAGCTCGATGTGGAACAGGCCCTTGCTGTCAAGCCAGGCTTCGAATTGATCCCAGGAGCTAAATTCCGGTCTGGCCATCCTGCAGCAGCTCCTGGAGATGCGTTGCGGCAAACGCGAGCCCTGGCTCAAGTTCAAGGGCGTTTGCGAGATCTTCCATGGCCTGTTCCCGCTTGCCCTGCAGTTTGCGAACAACGCCGCGATTGGCCAGATCCATGGCCGATCCCTTGTCAATTTTCAGGGCCTGATCAAAATGGNGTTCAGCTTCGGGATAATTGCCAAGCTTGAAATTTGCTACCCCCAGCAGGTTCGCGGCTTCTTTCATTGCCGGATTTTCGGCCAGGGCAAGGTCGAGCCAGGGCAGNGCCTCCTGCCAGGCATCGGCCAGGGTATGGGCATAGCCTGCATAAAAGGCGGCCAGGGCAGCGGCTTCTGCGTCAGGCTGGCATTTTGTCGCAGTCATGAATTTTGCGGCTGCCTCCATATGCCTTCCGCTGCGCAACTCCAGCTGCCCATAAAAGAAAGGCAGAAAATGGGCGCCAGGGTAGTGCCTTGCAAGAATCTCAAGGCCAGCCCGGGCNTCGGGCAGGGGCGCTTCTTCAGCCAGCTTGCGGCCTGTAAACAGGCCCAGGGATTCGTTCTTGTCACGTTCGCGAAACTTGAGGCCTGGGCAAATTGAATAATGGGCCGGAATGCCGAGATCAGGATGCGTGGTCTCAACTGCATAGACCTGGAGCGGCGCAAGACCCGCGACTGCGGAAGACAGNTCGGCGAGAATGTCGGCCGCGCTCTTGTCTGGCAGGGCGTCAATGCTGATAGCCGGCCCCTGCAACAGCCACTGTATATCTTCAAGACNNCCAAATTTCGGCAGTCCAGANGCCTCATAGCAGGAACCTGTGTTGAAGTCGCCTGCCAGCTGCGCGACTTCCGTAATCGCNCGGATTGCTGCCTTTTGCGGAGAGGCCGCAACTCCGGCTGTAAAGACAATTTCCGATTTTTGCGGAAAAGTCGAGCTGTCCCAGGCCAGGGCGGCAACGCCGGGCAACGGCATGCCCAGAGAAATATCCTTGAGCACCAGATTGATGCTGTTNCTTTTGAAGGCCTCCAGCAANCGNAGCAACGCCGGATCNCTGCAGCTTGCGGGATCNATGGTCGCAAGCTCGGGACGTTCCGAATCCACAATCGCGCTGACATGGCGCTCGATAAGCTCCGATATGCCTTGCAACAATGATTCTTCGGCGGTGTTGCCAGCAGAGGAGCCATTGAACTCGCCAAGCATGCGGTACCAGTCAAGCGGCAGCCAGGTAATCTCGCCAGTGCCGAGGTTGGTCGCGGGATAAAACAGCCATTCGGCTGAATCCAGAATTTCCCTCGCAGCATCAGGCGCGAGATTGTCATGAACTGAAAGAAGCACCTNCTCCACAGGCTGCAGCNCAGATCCAAACAGTTNTTCAGCCTTGCTCCATCTGGCCCTGACGCCAGGCCCGGGATTTTGCCAGAAACTGAAAAAAGCGAAGCGCTCCANAAATTCCATGATTGCGGAGGCCTCGGCCTGCTCCCTGGAAGATCCCTTGCCCATCTGCTTGCGCGTTGGCATGATTTCGCGCGCTTTTGGGCCGCAGAGTCCCAGATAGACCGGAATTCCAAGCCGGCCAGTGTCTATGCGCCTGCTGCCTGCGTAGATNGCCTTGCCCGAATTTGCCAGTATTTCATGCGCTGCCCTGATGGTGGAAGCCGGATCGCGGGCCTTGTCCAGATCCTGGCTGTAGGCTTTTGGGCATGAACGCAGTTGGATTGGCGCTGGGCTTTGCATTATTTCTCCAGAATGAGGATGTTGAACAGCCTTTTTTCATCGCCGCTGATTGCTATGGCGCCTTCCTGGAGGCGGAATTTGCCGCCTGCGAGCTTTTTGAAGCGGGGCTTGTTGCGCCCGGCGTCAGTGCAGAAAAATGCCTTGCCGCCTGGCGCGAGATGCCTGTCAAGAAAACGGAGCAGGGGCTTGTGCAGCTGGTCGAGATAGAGAAGCTCGGATGCGGCGATAAAATCGAAGCTCCCCTCAAACCTGCCAGGGGCTGCGATATCCAGTTTTCTGGTCTGCGCGATCTTGCCGAGATTGTTGCGCAGAAGATTGGCCCTGGCAAATTCAAGCGCCTCCTCATTGCAATCGGTAAGCAATACCCTGGCGAAGCCGTACTGGCTGGCGACAATGCCCAGAGCGCCCATGCCGCAGCCTAGCTCGAGCAGGGTCTTGCCCTGGGGGGCGAATTTGCGCAAAAATCTGCCCAGAACCAGGGAGCCTGGCCAGACCTTGGCCCAGAGCGGCAGATCGCGCAGCGGATCGGAAATGGCATTTGCCGCGAGCAGCCGGTCCAGATGAGATTTCATGTTTTTTATATCCAGAATCTCGAAAGTCCTGGCGTCCAGTTCCAGTGGCGTGAATTCCGCGTCCCAGCTTTTGCTGATTCGCGCCAGCAGTTCATTGAGCTCGCTTGACATTTTGCCCTCTTTTGCAAAGCTAACAATTAACTTAACTGTCCAGGAAATCAATAGACCTTACAGTGGGGAAAACATGAAAAACTGCATATTTCTGCTTACGCTTGCGATTGCTCCTGATAAACGCGACCAGATTGAGGCCCTGCTTGCCAGCGACGCGCCGTGGGGATGGGAAGAAAAAGACCGCGATGATGGCGCGATTGTTTTTGGCGTGTATTCTGAGCAAAGACATGCGCTGGAGGACATCGCCAGGGAAGCGGGGCAGTTGTGCCCATATCTGGAAGCTGCGATTGAAGAGGTCAAAAAGCGCGACTGGCAATTCGCCTGGCGGGAATTTTTCACGCCTGTGGAAGTTGGCTCCAGATTCGTCATATTGCCACCCTGGCTGGCGCACCTATCGCACACAAGCCGGCGTGAAATCATAATCGAGCCCAGGACAGCGTTTGGCAATGGCCATCACGAATCCACCAGGCTGTGCCTGCTTGCGCTGAACAATCTTCTGGAAAGCGGGCGCATTCGCAAGGGGGACTGGTTTCTTGACCTGGGCTGCGGCACCGGCGTGCTGGGCATAGCTGCGGCAAAATCAGGGCTGAATGGCACGGGACTGGATATCGATCCCGTGGCAATCGCCAACAGCCGCGAGAATCGCGAGCTCAACGACGCGGAATCCCTGGAATTGCTTGCAGGCAGTCTTGAGAAGGTGAAAGGCGAAAAGTATGATCTCGTAATGGCGAATATCCTGAGCCAGCCCTTGATTGACATGGCGCCGCAGCTGACTGCGGCAATGAAAAAGGACGGTTGCCTTGTGCTGGGCGGAATTCTGGATTCCCAGGGCGACGCTGTGGCTGACGCCTACAGGGCCTGCGGACTGGGCGATCCCTCACTCCTGGCAGACGGGGAGTGGATTGCCCTGGTCTGGGAGGCTGGGAGAGACCGGACGCGTTGAGCCAATGGCGAAGATCGCGCCATTGGCTACGTCGGCAAATTCGCGCTGGCCGTAAACCAGGACAGAGCACTGGAGGTAAAATTGCGGCCAGGCGCCAAAACTGGCGTCGAGAGCGCGTAGAAGCGCGATTCCTGTAGGTGTGAGCAGCTCGCCGGCATTTACGGAGCCCTCAAAAGGGCGCACAGGAATGTCTTTCAGGAGCTGGAGCGTGGCGGGCGCAGGCGCGGGGAGGAGCCCGTGCGCGCAGAGAATCTCGCCATCCGCGATTGGCAGGGAGCTGCATACAAGCGCTGGAGCGCCAAGCTGCTGGTAAAGTTCGCAGGTAATGCAGATATCGAGGATGCTGTCCAGGGCGCCAATTTCATGGAAATGGACTTCTTCAGGCTTTATGCCATGCGCTGTGGCCTCGCAATCGGCAAGCAGCTCAAAGCATCTGCAGGCGCGCGCTTTTGCGGCATCCGCAAGGCTGGAATCCGCTATGATTTTCCTGATATCATCAAGATGGCGATGCGTGCGCGATTGCGGCAACTCGATTTTTGCCTGCCAGCCACGGATGAAGTTGCGCTCGGCAGGCAGGATTACCAGGCAGTCCGCCATGGCAGGCATTACCCTGGCGCAGATCTCGGAAAGGAATACGCGCCCGTGCTCGCTGTCAGGCGAAAAATTGCCTCTGGCCAGCAGCAATGTGGCAAAGCCCGTGAGCAGAATATCGCCGGAAATGCCGGTGTGGCTCCTGATAGTGAGGATGTCGCGGGCAGGCGCATCCTGGACTGCAAATGAATTGTCGGTCATGTCAGATTGATGATCCTTGCGGCAGCGCAGGCCGCGCCATAGCCGTTATCGATATTTACAACTGAAATGCCGGGCGCGCAGCAGGAGAGCATGCCGGCCAGCGCGGCCCGGCCTCCGCCAGCGACGCCATAGCCGACAGAGGTGGGCACTGCCAGTACCGGTTTTGGGCAAAGGCCGCCGGTGATACAGGCAAGCGCGCCTTCCATGCCGGCAACGACAATGACAGCATCGTGGCTGTTGAGCTCCTGCAGGCGCTCGGTAAGCCTCCAGAGCGCGGCTACGCCGCAATCCTCCATCAGGGTATGGCGTATGCCCAGATACTCAAGCGTTCTGGCAGCTTCGGCCGCCACCGGGGCATCGGATGTGCCGCCAGAGATTATGGCTACCGAGCCTTTGGCGCGACGCGGCAACGTGGCTGCCCAGGCAGTGCGGGAAAGCGGATCGTAATTGTAGGCGGAGGCTACGCCAGGGGGCAGGGAGTCCAGGATCTCCTGCCGAAGGCGCGTAAAGAGAATGGGCGGGTCGCCAGTGCTGAAGCGCTCCAGAAGCGCTGCCAGCGAATGGTGGGGCTTGCTTTCGCTGAATATGGCTTCAGGCAGGCCAATGCGCGCCTGTCTGGCATAGTCAAAAAGCACATTTCCAAATTCCTGTTCCATGCCTCGCAGGTTAGAATGGCGCGCTATCTGGCGCAAGCCTGTTTATTGCGAAAACTTGCCTGAAAAGGGCGGCATGCGCCTGGACATGCCGCCCCCGGAATCATCAGAACTGAAGATCCATGCGCACGAAATAGCCGGCCGGATGCTGGCAGGCGGGACAGAATGCCGGAGGCTCCACGCCTTCAACTATGCAGCTGCAATTCAGGCAGCGCCATTTTACAGGCTGTGGGCTTTTGAACATGGTGCCATCCTGAATCCATTTCTGGAGATCCAGGTAGCGCTTTTCATGGAATTTCTCGGCAATGGCAATATTGCGCATGGTGGCAGCCACATCCTTGAAGCCTTCCTGCTCGGCGGTCTTGGCCATTGAGGGGTACATATCGTACCATTCTTCATGCTCGCCAGCGGCTGCTTCGCCCAGATTCAGAACCGTATCCGTTGTCACGCCGGCCGGGAAAGTGCCGTGGATTTCAACCAGGCCGCCTTCCAGGAACTTCCAGAGCCGTTCGGCATGCTCTTTTTCCTGGTGCGCGGTTTCGCGGAATATTTCCTCCACGAGGATATAGCCGTCTTTTTTAGCCTTGGAGGCAAAGATGTCGTAGCGGTTGCGGGCCTGGGATTCGCCTGAAAAGGCGGTGAGAATATTTTTTTCCGTTTGCGTTCCCTTAAGCGATTTCATTTGGTTGCTCCTTTGTTGTGAAAATGTCCCTACTGGACTTTTCATTCTTACATTATTAAACGCTGCCGGTCAAGCGCGCGCAAATTGCCCGCGCCACTTCCGGGGCACTTGCCAGAGGCATTTTTATTTATTAACTATAACGAGTTTTGGCTGGAAGTTCTCCGGTCTCCCCCATTTTGCACTTGCATCCCAAGGAACAGGCATGCGCGAATTTTTGCACAAATGCCGCTATTTTTTTAAATACGCCTTTTTTTTCAGCCTTTTTATCAACATTCTGCAGCTCACCTTTCCGATCTACATGATGCAGATCTATGACAAGGTGCTGACAAGCTTCAGCATGCCCACGCTCTGGGTGATAACATTTGCGGCTGTAATCGCGCTGATTGTCATGGCGCTTCTGGAGTGGATCCGCTCGCGGCTGCTTGTCCGCGCCGGAGTGGAGTTTGACCACATGCTTTCAGGAGACGTGCTGCATGAAAACCTGCTCAATGCGAGTCAGCCAGGGGGAGTCCAGCCTGGGGGCCAGGGCACGTTGGGCGATGTGAACACATTGCGCAATTTTCTCGCTGGCAGCGCGATCTTTGCGTTTTTCGACATGCCCTGGATGCCGATCTTCTTTTTGCTGATGTTCCTGCTTCATCCCTGGCTGGGCTATGTGGGTCTGGCCGGCGGAGTCATTACCTTTTTTCTGGGCATTCTCACCGAGCGCGCCACGCGGGGCAGGCTGGAAAAGGCTACGCGGGCCAGCGCGCAGGCCAGCGCCTTCACCAATCAGGTTCTGCGCAATGCCGACCTGGTGCGCGCAATGGGGATGATCGGCAATGTCAAGCGCCGCTGGTCAGGCTCGAATGACCAGGTGATTCTGCTTCAGACCCAGGCTTCAAGCAAGGCCGGCTTTCTTCAGGCGGTAACCAAGGCCTTTCGCATGGGCCAGCAGGTCATCATCTACGCTGTTGGCGCGTATCTGACCCTGATTGGCGATTGCACGGCCGGAGTCATGATCGCGGCCTCCATTGTCATGGGGCGCGCGGTTGGCCCAATCGCAATGGCGATGTCCACCTACAAGCTGAGCGTCAATGCCCACGGCGCATACAAGCGCCTGGACAAGCTTTTTGCCGAGGAAAAGCCCGCGCCGAATATGGATCTGCCTGATCCGGTGGGGGAGATAAGCTGCGAGAATCTCTATTTCGCCGCAGCCGGGCGGCCTATCATCAAGGGTGTTTCCTTTCGCATGCCAGCCGGCCAGTCCCTGGCCATTATCGGGCCATCGGCAGCAGGAAAATCGACCTTGTGCAAGCTGCTCCTGAACCTCTGGAAGCCTACGGCCGGCAAGGTGCGAATCGACAGGGCGGACATTCAGAGCTGGAATCCCGAGAAGCTTGGCCCGTTTCTTGGATATCTGCCCCAGGATGTGGAGCTTTTTTCCGGAACCGTTGCTGAAAACATAGCGCGCATGGGCCAGATTGAATCCGATATGGTGATTCGCGCGACAAAACTGGCTGGCGCGCATAACATGATTTTGGCGTTGCCCCGCGGCTACGACACCCAGATTGGCAATAGCGGCAATTCGCTTTCTGGCGGCCAGCGTCAGCGCGTGGGCCTTGCGCGCGCCCTGTATGGAGATCCGCGCATCGTAATTCTGGATGAGCCCAACGCCAACCTGGATGAGGAAGGCGATGCCTGTCTGCATCAGGCCATCCTGAACTTGCGCCAGCTGAAAGCGACTGTCATCATCGTTACCCATAAGGCACAGATTTTGAATATAGTTGATAATATCATGGTCATGCAGGACGGCCAGATTGCCATGTGCGGCAGGCGCGAGGATGTTTTGCGGGATCTGGCAAACATGCAGAAAGCCCGCCAGGCCAAAGCCAGAAAGCAGCCTGAGCCGGAGCCAATCGACAAGCAGCAGGAGGCCCTGCAGGACAAGAACCGGGATGCTGAAGCTGCCGACCCGGCAAATGGCGGCA
>JAAUYW010000062.1 GCA_014804915.1 Desulfovibrio sp.
CAATTTCACAGACAGGGCAAGCTGCCGTCTGTCCTGCTCGTCAAGCGTGTCCCACCACGCCTTGAATTCATCGGTATATTCAACTTCCCATGCCATGCGATAATTATAGTTATAAAGCTATATTTTTTCAAGTCTGCCAATCCGCATAGGTGAAAAAAAAAGAGTTTTGGGGATATTGGGGATATTGGGGATATGGGTTTAAAACTGAAAAAATTATAGCTATAGAAAATTACAGGATATTTTATTTTGCGATTTGTCCCCGCGAACTTTAAATTCAAGCTCGCTTACCCAATCTTCCACGTAAATGGGTAAATAAATGGGTAAGACATAAGAAAAAATTTTAAATATCCAGTAAAATCAAGGCTTGAGAAAAAGCCTTCGGTAGCCCCCCTTGCTACCAATCAGGATTTTACACAAGCCCGTCAAAGTTCGCAAAGCCTTGACGGGCTTGGCTTTTAAGGCAGTTGGCAATTCGTCCGAGTTCGCACAAATACGTTGACTACCACAAATTTTTTGGGGCTAGGATCAATTACCTCCTATCGCCTCCAATTATTAATAATAAAATTGCGGTGCGCCGGGGATCGAAAGCATATAAGGTGCGCAGTGGGCGTCCCTTGCTCTGGGTGCGCAATTCACGTATATACGAATGCCTGATCCGTTTATTTGCGAAGAATAGGGAAACTTGTCGGTAGCCCCGCTAGCTACTTCTCGCAGTAGAGGATCGTATCAGTAAATCCCGGGGAGGAATGTGCGAGGCGAAATTTGTATTCCGGAGCGATCTCATGCAGATATAGCGGAATTTCATGGAGATCGGCAGGCTTGTGGTACAGGCAGATTATCAGCCTGGGCAGATCGCGCTGAATCACTTTTTCGGCTCCCTTCAATGCTGAAAGCTCCGCGCCTTCCACATCAAGCTTGATGCAATCGATATGATCAAGATTTTCGCGTCGCGCAAAATTGTCAATTGCCACAAGCTGGCAGGTAACGGTGTCTGAGCCCTGCCTGGCCGCAATATGGGAGGAATCGCGCAGGGATGCGAATTCTGCAGTCCCGTCAGAATCCGCCACGCCGGCGCAATGGAGATGATACCAGGGAAAGCCGGAAAGCGCTTTTTGCGCGGCTAGCGCCATCCATTCAATCGGCTCAAAGCCGTGGATAGAGCCTTCCGGGCCGACGGCATTGGCAAAAGCCATTTGCGCGCCCACCATATCGGAAATGCCCCCGTCAATCATGATGTCGCCCTTGCGCGGTCTTGTTAGCGGGTGCTCATATTCAAAAAACGGCGCTATTGGCAGATAGCCTGGATCCCCGCTCGCAATGGCTTTCACTCGTCTTGCGAATGTCTGCCTGTCCGAATCCGCTTCCAGCAGGTCATAGGCCTTTTCCAGGCTGGCAGCGTTATTTTTGTAGAAATCCGGCAGCGGCTGGCGCTTTCCGAACTGCTCTGGCAGATTGCCGGCAAGATAGATCTTGCGGTTCGCCAGAGCCTGAAAACGCATGCTCGCGCCTGTTACAAAGCCATACCGCGGAAACAGCAGCACAATATCAGAAGCGGACAAATCTGCCAGGAGCGAGGGGTCATGGCTGACAAGCGGGCGGCCATTGGCTTCGGGGATGGCGAGGGTCAGATCAGGCTGCGGTCTGTCCGCAGGCAGGATGAGCAAATGGGAGAGTTTGAGATGGGGCCTGCGCCTGAGCCAGACTGGCAGGCGTCTTGCGTCATCCGCGTGGAGAGCAAGGCAGACCGGCCGGCTTCCGTCCGGTTCGCCAGATTCGCGCAGGATTTCAATATTTCCGAGATCAGTCGCAACGCTCATATCCGTCTCATGCCTAATGCTGCGGGCTGGCCGCGGGTTTTTCCGCAAGCTGCGCAGCCTGCCTGTCCAGATTTGTAAACAGCACATGTTCTGTCGGGAAGGCCATCTGGATATTTTCGGCTGCGAATTTATCCATGATGGCGATATTGACATTTGAGCGCGTGATCATGAAATCGCGAATGCCGCCGCGCTGCTCGCTCACCAGATAGATTATCTGAAAATGGAGATTGGATGGGCCGAAATCCAGCAGGCAGGCGCGATTAAAGCTGCATTGCGGAAAGGAATTGATTATGTCGCGGAAAATTTCCGGCAGCTGCTTCAGCTTGTCCAGCGGCGTATCATAGGCCACGCCGATATTGAGGACAACCTCGCGCTCATGGATGCTGCCGAGATTGACAAGCACGCCCTTGGTCATTTCCGAATTGGCGCAGACAATGAGATCGTCATTGAGATTGCGCAGGCGCGTTGTTTTCGGCCCCATGTATTCCACATCGCCAGCTTTGCCATCGCCAACTTCCACATAATCGCCAATGCGGAAAGGCTTGTCGAGAAGGATGACGATATAGCTGAAAAAATCGGCCAGAATCGCCTGTCCTGCAAGGCCTACGGCAACGCCGACAATGCCGAGGCCGGCGATGATTGTGGAAACATGGAAACCGAGATTGTCAAGCAGAAAGGTCAGGCCAATGGCCCAGATGACGCCCTTGATAATGGGCATCAGCGAGCGTGACTGGGAAGTCTTGAGCGTAGTGCCGTGGCGTCTCAGGCTGACATCAATTATGAAAGGCACAACAGCCGTGAAGAAGCGGATAGCCGCCCAGATGCAGAGCGCGGTGATGATGACATGCATTATATCCGCGTAGATGAGGCCAAAATTGAGCTGCTTGAGGCCCCAGCCTATGACAATCAGGTAGAGCACGGCGCGCGTATTTTTGATTACGCGCTCAAAAAGGTCAAAATCCATGCCGGAGATTATTTCCTGGCGCGGATCCTTGCCGGCAGGGACTGTCCATTTTCTGACAAGCTTTTCGATTTTTCCCTGCAGAAGTCTGGAAAGCAGGCGCACAATTATCAGCAGCAGGCAGACTACGCCAAAAATTATGGCCAGATGCAGNGGCGAGTTTTGATGGAAAAATGTTTTCAGATCGAAGTATTCAAGCAGTCTGGCCATTGTTTCAGCATTCATTTTCGGCACCGGCAAAGCTGGAATGGATTTCGGAAGNAANNTNGNCGAGTCATAAAATGGAAAAGCGGCATTGTCAAAAGCGGGAATTGCCCAATCTAGCCGGCGTGTTGCTCCGGAGAGGGATGGAACATTTTTGTGCCCCAGGTCAGGGCCAGNACNTAGAGCGCTGCGAAAACNGCGATCGCGGCGCAGAGCAGGGGAGGCGCAGAAAGGGAAATGCGCATCATGAGCGTGCCGATAACNAANCCGGAGTTGCGGAAAACCGCGTAGTAGGANGGCATGAAGCGCTGCGCNATCAGCACCATTGCGATATCCGCGAAGATCAGGATGGTATAGATGGTTTCAAAAAAATTGACGTCCCTGCCGTCGGCCAGCTGCGGCAGGTCGTTGAGGCCTATGCCTGCGAAAATTACAAGCAGGATGACCGAAACCAGCTTCTTGCAGAGGACGTAGCGGGTGAGAAGATGNGCGTCGCGCAGAAACAGGCGGGTNTGGACAACAAGCTTGCGGTAAAAACCAAGGCAAAGAAAAACCGCCAGCGCGCCAAGNCCNGAAACCGCAATGTCTATCAGCTGGCCAAGGTTTGTCATGTCCACGTAGACCGGCTCCGGCATTATTGCCAGTTCCTTGAAGGCGTTGCGCAGCAGAATCAGGGTCAGTATTTCAAGCTGCTTGCCCATGCTGCGCGAGAGCGAGGCTGGNAGCACAAAAATAAGACTGATGACCTCAAGGCCGAGAATCAGGGTAAAGGCGAGCTGGATTGAATAGAANTGGCTGTCCGGCGGCTGGGGCAGCCAGGCGGGGAAGACGCCAATCCGCTTCAGTTCAACGCTGGCAAGAGTGAGCGCGTAGAGCCAGAGCAACAGAAAGCCGATGCGGCGCTCCGTTTTTTCGCTTTCCCAGAATCTGTTCAGAATATCGAAAAATTCGCCGACAGTTTTCAGGACGCCTGTAGTTAGCATGGGGCCTCTGCGCAAGCTGGGCTGAAAATCAGGAACTATGGCATACCGNTGCTGATTTTAGAAAAATGCGCGTCATAAAACAAGCTCTGGCAAAGCTCTGCGAAATGNCATATGCTATGGCGCATAATCGGCAGTCCACGGGAACGAATATTGGNCAATACCTCCCTGCAGATCAACTGGAATCGCGAGCTCGATGGCATTCATTATGCGCTTCTGCGCATTGATGGCCAGCTCTGGCGGCTGGGCGCCNTCCGNCCAGACTGGGCTGANCTTGTCAGCGCGGGCGCGGCTGGCGATGCCGAAGGAGTCTGGCTGGGCAGGGCGGACAGCNGCGTTCCCGGGCTGGCGGCCATGTGCTGCGGCCTGGGCTCCGTGTGGCCTGGCATGGGGCGNGAGCTTTATGGCCGCTTTCCGGCTGCGCGGGCGGCAATGGATTATATTGCCGCGCTTGCGGACTGGGATATTCTCGGCNTGCTGGATGAGGGGAGCCCGGAAAAGATCAGCCAGTCCCGCTGGCAAATTCCCTATCTCTTCATGCTTGAATATGCGCAATGGAGCCAGCTTCGCAGTCTTGGCCTGAAACCGGCAGTGATATTCGGGCACAGCCTTGGCGAGCTGATAGCGCTTTGTTTTGCCGGCGTGTATGACGCGCGCTCTGCCTGGCTNCTGCTGGAGACCAGGGCGGAGCACATGGAGCAGCTGGAAAGCCGCAGCGACAAGCAGGGCGGGATGCTGGCAGTGCCGGCAAGCCAGNCTGAAATTGACGAGACTCTGGCGCAGTGGCCAGATCTGCGCATTTCAAACCGCAATACTTCCAGACAATTCATATTGAGCGGCAATCGCGGGCATTTGCTNGAGGCAAGGCGTTTTTTGAGGCGCAAGCGCATTCCCGCCATCATGCTGAACATGGATNTGGCCTTTCATAATCCGGCAATGCGCATTTTACGCGATATATCGATCAGGCGCATGAATGGCCTGGACATGTCGCCAGCGCATACGCCGCTGCTTTCCTGCGTCACCAGCAAGCCCTATCCTGAAACACGGGAGGAGATCTGCCGCGCCATAGCTGATCTGGATGAGAATACTGTTGACTGGGTAAGGCTGATTGAGACNGCGCGCCGGGCCTACAGCATTGGCGCCTGGCTGGAATTNGGGCCACAGGAGACGCTTTGNGGCATNACTGCCGAGCTGGCGCCGGCGAGCGAATTTTTCGCATCTGACCGCAAGGGCCGCGAGGCGGAGGCAATGGCTGAAACTTGCGCGCGNCTGTTTGCTGCCGGTCATCTGGGCCAGGAGGCNATANNCCGGGAATGCGCNAGACGGCTGGTGCGCAAATTGCCGGTGAAAAAAAGCCAGCTGCTTTACAGGCCGGCGGAGTCGCAGGCTNGCGAGTCTGGCTGCAGNGTGCCTGCGGATGAGCTGGAAATAGTCCTGAAACTGGTTTCCGAGGTGAGCGGGGTTGCAAAGATACGGCTGGATATGGATCTGCGGCGCGATCTTGGCCTGCGCTCGGCCACGTTCCCGTTTTTGATGCTGGAGGCGGAAGATCGGCTTGGCAGGCCTGTGCAGCTTGAGAACCTNTTTCAGATCACGACTGTGCNGGATCTTGCGCGNTTTCTNACTGGCNCCTGCCCGGAAAAGGCAAANGCGGCTTCCGGAGCGGCAAGGGAGGAATTNNGGCTGGCGCGCNTGCCGGTCAGGCGCCTGGTCTGGCAAGATGGCAAGGTCGGGCAGGGCCTGTTCAATCCTGCGAAAATGAAATTCCGNAAGAGCAGAATTGGNCTGCATATCTATGATTCCTTTCTCAAGCCNGGGATTGAAAGCAGCCTCTCCGCGCTGGGCTGCCAGCTGACNCCNCCANGCCGNGAATCCTGGCACAGGCAGGATTTGCAGCGCGATGCCGGCGAATTTCAGGATGTGGCCGTGTTCGCAGCCGCGCCTCTTTGGGAAGATTCAAGACCCCAGGCGCAGGACGCGCTACGGGGTCTTGCGTGCCGTATCGCTGCGAATGCCGGGCTTTTGTGCGTAATCCAGCGTTTCATTGCAGGCGAGGATTTTGATCCTGGCGCGTGGTTTGGGGCCATGGGCGANCTGCTCGCGNCNACTGGCGCNAGATACAAGCTCATAGCCTGTATCTGCCAGCCGCTCTGCCAGCAGAATGTGGCATTTGGAGATTTGCTGAACTGGGAATTGCTCAATGATAGCGGCCAGACCTGCATAATCTGGGATAACAGGCAGGGCGGCCCNGGNAGTCCTGCCTTTTGCAGGGCCGCGTATGCAAAAATTCTGCCGAAAGCTNCCCTGGCGCAGGATGGGGATGGCACGACNTTCAGCTATGANTGCCAGTTTTCGGATTTNTCNATTCCNGGGCTTGCGTGCCACGGCGCCAATAGCTTATTTACACCCTTAAGTCAGCAGAAATGCCATTTCGCNAGCTCCGCCTGGTTGCCGCTGAGCCNGNTGCTGGAAGCAATGCGCGTGGCTGCGACTCTCAATAATCCCTGGCTGCAGCCCGCAGGCTTTACCGATTTNCGAATGTTCCGGTTTGTGGCGATGCCGNCGGGACTTACGCGCGAATGCGGCATTGTCGCAAGGCCGAGGCTGGAGCTGCCCCTGTCCGGGGCNATGACGCGCCATTGCCGCGTGAGCATGACCATTGCGGCACTGACGGAGACCGGGCGAAAAAATGGCATATCGCAGAGGCTGTGTGATTCCATTTTTCTGCTTTGCGGCGAGNCGCCCGAACCTGCGCCGGCTTCCGGATTTCATGGCAGCGGAGATGTGCTGGATATTGCGCCATTATATGAGGCGCTTGGCTTTTGCGAGCNGTGGCAGGGGCTTTCGGATTTACGCAAGGCGCGCTGGCAGGATGGCTCNGATGGCGTGGAAGGCAAAATCAGCCTGAAAGAAGGCGAGTCCGGTTTTCGGCTTTATGATTTCGCGCTGCTGGCAGCATTCGCGGCCCTNGGGCTGCTGTCNGGCGGCGATGCNAAAGCTGTCGCTGCCAGGCTNGCCAGCTGGCGGTTTTACGGGATGGGTTTTACGCGTTTTGATTTCAGCCGCCTGAANGGNAGCTGCCGCATCCTGCTGCGTCCGACCTGGCGCGCGGAACGCCTGGCGCGTTTTGACGCGCATGTAATAGCTGGCACAGGCAAGACTGTGCTGGGCCTTCACAATCTGGAATTTGATCGCNTCGCCGGCGATAAAAGCGGGCAGCGGCTTTAGCGCACGAGGANAGAATGTCCAAACCGATTCTGGCATCCAGGTTTTTGCTGGCGGCCCTGATCTGCCTGATTTGCGCCTGCGCCTCCAACAAGGCAGGCATCCGCTCGCCGGAGCTGCCNGCGCGCCACTGGCTGGACGAGGCGCCTGGCGTGCCGGTTGAGAACCGTGAAAAGCTGCAATCGGCNGTNCCCAACCTGTATGATCCTTCCAAGAGCTTTGATTTTGAGGAATGCGTGTTTCTCACGATTCAGCAATCGCCATTGCTGGTCAACAGCGCAGTTGACATTGAAATCAAGAAGCTGGCCCTGACAGACGCAGTCTGGAAATATCTGCCGGAGCCGCGCATGACGCTTACTGTTTCAAACAACCTGACCCGCTACAACATGGACGAGCGTGATACTCCGGGAAGCTATGGGCGCACGCAGCTCAGGGCCGCTTTTTATGCGGCTTTTCCCAATCCTGTCGCGACATATTTTGAACACAAGGTGCAGAAAATTCTTTTGAATGTGGCAATTTCCACGCATCGCAAGGCTGTGGGCGAGGCAATATACAAAATTGCGCAGGCATATTTGAAGCTGCAGGCGCAACGGGAGATTCTGGAGGCCCAGAAAGGGCTTCTGCCGCTGGACAAGGAACTGGTTGCCTACTGGCAGCAGGTTGAAAAAGTGGAGGGCAAGCAGGGCGTGGCTCTCAATCTCGCGCGCCAGGCGGAGCGGGAAAGCGAGCTGAAGGTTGAAAAAACGAACATGGAAGAGGTCATGGACCGCAATCGCCTGAAAATGCTCGCAGGCGTAGATCCCCAGCAGAAGCTCAATGTGAACACTTCAGACGCGAATGACATACTGGCAGGTTTTGATGGCCAGAAATTGCGCTGGGAAGAGCGCTGGCAGGCGACCGAGGATGACATGCTTTTGCGCGCGCAACTGAAGCTTACGGATTATAACATCATGGTCGCCTGGGCGCAGTATGTGCCGGAGATGAACATTCAGGTCAATACCTATCCACCTGCAGGCCAGTACCAGTCTCCGCATGGCCAGGAAGACGTGTTTTTGCATCTTAATTTTGATTTTCCGCTGCTTGACTGGGGCCGGCGCTATCGCGGCGTGCAGACAGCGAGGATGCAGAAGGCGCAGGCTTTTCATGAAATGGCGCGCAAGCGCACTGATTATTCCAATAAATGGCTGGATGCCGAGCAGGGCGTGGCGCTGGCGGAAACCGAGCTTCGCCTGGCTAAAAATCATTATGAAACTGCCGAAATGCAGCTTAAGGAAGCAAGGATCTCTTTTGACGAGGGTCTTGTGGAATTGCCCGAGCTTGTTGACAAGCGCCAGGACATGGTAAATGCCAGGATTGAGCTGATCAATGCTGATCTGGAATACAAACTGGCGCAACTTAAATGGATGTATGTGGCCAGCGTGCTGCAGGAGAGATTCCTTGGCCTGCCATTGAAGGAGTTCATGCAATGATTCGTCTGGCTCTTGAAATTTGTCTTTTCATCCTGCTTGTCGCAGGCGCGCCGGCCATGGCGCAGGAAACTGCCACCATTCTCACTGGCAAGGTGGTGGCGACTGTTTCGCGGGCGACGCCAATGCCATTTAATGGGATTGTTGAAGAAGTGCTGGTAAAACCGGGCGATCCTGTGCATGCAGGTTCCGGTCTCATGCGGTACAGGCTGCAGGAGGAGGCTGCCAGGCTTTTGCAGCGCGAGGTTACAATGGGCGCAGGCACGGAACAGCTGCGCAGCCAGGCGCTGGATATGCAGAGACAGCTGGCTGCGATCACCGCTGACCGCAACAAGACCAGGCAGCTGGTTTCTTCCGGACTTGGCTCCCGCCAGGCGCTGAACAGGGTTGAAGACAACGTGCAGTCATTGAACAGCAGCATCGCCCTGACCCAGGAGATGATTCGCAAAAATGAAAGCAATTTCAAGCTGCGGCTTGAGGAGCTTTCAGGCTATTATGGCGAGCCAATTCACGTGGGCGGAAAACTGCCCGAACTTCTGATCTTGCGCTCGCCCATTGCCGGCTATGTCCTGTCAGTCGCGCCGGCGCTGAATCCTGGCCAGCTTCTTGGCGCGGGCACGGCTCCAATCCAGGTTGGCCAGCTCAATCCGGTGCTGATTCAGGTGCCTGTTTATGAGGCGGAGATAAACAGCATTCATGTTGGCGACAGCGCTGATGTGGAAATCCCTTCCCTCAACAACCGCAAATTTGGCGGCATAGTCAGCGAGATATCCTGGATTTCAACTGACATGAATGTCGCCAGTCCTTCCTATTACACTGTGGAGCTGACAGTTCCCAATCCTGATCTGGTTCTGAAGCCAGGCTTCAAGGCCATCGTGCGTTTTGAGGCAAAGCGCTAGGAGAGAATGAGGCTTAAAAGCATTCCGGCGCGCCTGGGCTATATTCTTGGCGCGCAGTGGGTACGCGATCTTTCCTGGACCCTTTTCACCATACTGCTTGCAAGGCGCAGTCCGGATATCATGGGCCAGATCGTTCTGGCCCTTACTTATGGCTATCTGGTCAAGACGGCGGCTGACGTCGGCCTTAATGATTACCTGCTCTCAACTTTTGCCAGACGCGATGAGCGCCCCATGCGCCTGCTTGGCGAGGTTACCTGGCTCAAGCTTGCTGTCCTTTTCCTAGCGCTCTATGCAGCCTGGCTGATAACAGGCTGGCAGCAGTATGGCAGCGGGCTGCGCATTGTGGTGCTGTGCATTGCGGCCGGGCTTGGCATGGATGCGCTGGCTGATTCCTTTTTCGCGCTTTGCCAGGCTCGCGGCCGCCAGGATGTGGAAATGCGCATTCGCGCTCCAGCCGCGCTAATTGGCATTGGCTATGGCATAGTAGCAGTCATCGCCGGCTGGGCGCCAATGGCCATTGCCCTGTACAAGCCCCTGGAATCCGGCCTCTGCATCCTTTTCTGCCTGTTTGCCCTGGGCAGGAATCCGCTGCCCAGGCTGCGTCTGGAGGCATTGAAAGACCTTTTCCACAAAATGCGCAGCGGGCTCATTTTTACCGGCATGGCGGCCTGCGCGATGTTCTATAACAAGATCAATGTGATTTTTCTCAAGAAATATGGCGGCAACGCGGATGTGGCAGGCTACGGGGTGGCCTGGGAAACCATAGAAGGCGTTTCCGTGCTTGTTTCCAGCGCGCTGCTTGGCAAGGTCATTTTTCCGCTGCTGGCCAGCCTCTGGAAAGAAAACCGCAGGGCTTTTACCGCGCTGGCCGGCCAGACCACCCGCACCCTTTGGGCCGCTTCCCTGCCGCTTATCTTTCTGATTTGCGTTGAAAGCGACAGATTTCTTACTTTTGTGTACGGACCTGAATATGGCCGCGCCACGCTTGCGCAGCAATTGCTGACGCCCTGTCTGGCGACCGCGTTCCTGCACAATCTGGCAGCCTATGCGATGATCAGCATGCGCCGCTTCAAATTGCTGTTTGGCTTTTACCTGAGCGGCGTAATTGTGAATCTGGCAAGCTGTTTCCTGCTGATTCCCGTCAAGCCGCTGGCAGGAGCGGCGCTTGCCCTTACTGCCACGAAAGTCTGGGTGGCAATTCTCACTGTCGGCTTTTTTCAGTGGCGGGTACGGCCAATGAGCGCCTCCCAGTGGGCGCTTGCCCTGGCGGCGGCCTGCGCCTGCGTCGCCATCTGGCAGGCGCTGTTGCCAGTCGCGCCGCGTGAGCTGGCGGAATTTGGCGGCCTGCTGCCCTTGCTGGCCCTGTTCTGGCTCTGGCGGCCGCCATCCCTGTTTGAAAAATAACTGGCTATGCCTGCGCTTTGGCCCTGGCCGCCCGCCCGGCAGCCTGATAGCGCTTCTGGCCGGAAAGTTCGCTCTTTCTGAGCCGGATTGATTTTGGCGTTACTTCCACAAGCTCGTCCTCGCGCACAAAATGGAGCGCGCGTTCAAGCGTCATTTTGCGCACGGGCGTGAGAATCACATTTTCATCCTTGCCCGCGGCGCGCAGATTGGTAAGCTTTTTCTCTTTTGTGGCATTTACGTCAATGTCATTGTCGCGGTTGTGCTCGCCGACTATCATGCCTTCATATACAGGCTCGCCTGGCTCGACAAAGAGGGTGCCGCGCGGCTCCAGATTGTAAAGCGCATAGGCCACCGCCGCCCCTGGCCTGTCAGCCACAATCGAGCCTGTATAGCGGCTTGGAAAATCGCCGCGCCATTCGTCATAGCCTTCCAGCCAGGAATTCATGATGCCGGAGCCCCTGGTATCTGTGAGGAATTCATCGCGGTAGCCAATCAGGCCGCGGGAGGGGACGGAAAATTCAAGGCGCACGCGGCCTGTGCCGCCATTCACGCAGTTGAGCAGCCTGCCTTTTCTCTGCGCCAGCTTGTCAGTCACCACGCCCATGAAAATTTCGTCGCAGTCAACGCAAAGATGCTCAATCGGCTCAAGCGTCTTGCCTTCGCTGTTCTGCTTTAGAATCACTTCAGGTCGGCCAACGCCCAGCTCAAAGCCCTCCCTGCGCATGGTTTCAATCAGGATCGCAAGCTGGAACTCGCCCCTGCCCTTGACAATGAACGCATCGCGCTCTGGCGTTTGCTCAATTTTGATTGCGACATTGCGCAGGCTCTCGCGGGCCAGCCGCTCTTCTATCTGGCGGCTTTGCACAATTTTGCCTTCCCGTCCGGCAAGCGGGGAGGTGTTGATGCCAAAGCGCATTGCGACAGTAGGCTCATCAACGCGGATCCTGGGCAGCGCTGCCGGCTGCTCGCGCGTGCAGATCGTGTCGCCAATCTTGACGTCTTCAATGCCAGCCAGCACGACTATGTCGCCAGGGCCAACCGCATCCACTTCGGAGACGCCAAGGCCGTCATAAACCTGCAGTTTGCTGACGCGCAGCGGGCGCGGCTCGCCATTCTCGCCAATGCAGGCCAGCGCCTCCCTGGCCTGGGCGCTGCCATGCATCACGCGGCCAACCGCGAGCCTGCCCAGATAATCGGAATAATCAAGATCAGCCACCAGCATCTGGAAGGGCTCGTCAGGATCATGCTCCGGCGCGGGAATGTGCTTGATAATCGCTTCAAAAAGGGGCGCAAGATCCTGCGGCTTGTCGTCAATGTTGTTCATTGCCACGCCATCGCGGCCGATTGCGTAGAGAACGGGAAAATCGAGCTGCTCCTCATTCGCGCCCAGATCGATAAAGAGATCATAGATCTCGTTGAGCACTTCCTGGGGGCGGGCATCCTTGCGGTCAATCTTGTTCACGACAACGATCACGGGCAGCCCGGCCTCCAGCGTCTTGCGCAGCACAAAGCGGGTTTGCGGCAAGGGGCCTTCCGAGGCATCGACAAGCAGGATCGCGCCTGTGGCCATTGACAGGGCGCGCTCGACTTCGCCGCCAAAATCGGCATGTCCTGGCGTGTCAATGATGTTTATCTTGACATCGCCGTAACGGACAGCGCAATTCTTTGCGGAAATTGTAATGCCGCGCTCGCGCTCAAGATCCATTTTGTCCATTACGCGGTCTTCCACCTGCTGGTCAGCGCGGAATACGCCAGACTGGCGGAAAAGGGCGTCAACCAGCGTCGTCTTGCCATGGTCAACATGCGCGATGATCGCAACGTTGCGCAGGGATTCGTTTTTTTGCATCGCTCTTCCCGAAAATTAGGTTTGCACCGGCTTTTTAAGCATTTTTGACGCTCTTGTCATTAGTCTGCCGTGTTGCAGGCAGGGCAATCTGGGGCTATGCTCTTGCTGGAGGTGGCAACAGCATGAATGTATGTGAAATTCGCGATTTGATAAAAAAGGGCCAGCCGACAATCGGCACCTGGCTGCAGTTGCCTTCGCCAGATGTCGCCGAGCTTGTCGCCAGGGCAGGCTATGACTGGGTAGCTGTTGACATGGAGCATGCCAGTTTTGGCATTTCCCTGCTGCCGGATATTTTTCGCGCCATTGAATGCGCTGGCTGCGCGCCTTTCGCGCGTTTGCCCGAGGCGACGAAAGTCTGGATCAAGGCAGCCCTGGAGGCAGGCGCGCAGGGCCTGATATTTCCGATGATCGAAACTGCGGAACAGCTGGCCCGGGCCATTGATCTCGCCACTTATCCAGGCCAGGATTTCTGGCGCCAGCCAGGGGATGTCGCCAGCGCCTATCGCGGCGTAGGCTTTTGCCGCGCGAACCAGTTTGGCAAAAAATTTGAGGAATACAGGCAGGAAAGGGCGCCGCGCATCTTTCTGGCGGCTCAGATCGAGCATATTCGCGCCGTCGGGAATCTGGACGGGATTTTGGCGCATTCGCGTCTGGATGCGATTATGGTTGGGCCCTATGATCTTTCCGGCTCAATGGGCCTGACCGGCCAGTTTGAGCATCCGGAATTTCAGGCGGCAATGGCCCGCATCGCCAGCGCCTGCAAGAAGCATGGCGCAGTAATGGGCGCGCATGTG
>JAAUYW010000063.1 GCA_014804915.1 Desulfovibrio sp.
AGATTCTCCGCAAAACCCAGGAGCTCCAGATACAGGGTCTCAGTTTCATCGCTCATGCCGCGGATTTTTTCCTGAAAGGCCGCGGGCATGCCTACCGATCCTGCTGGCTGCGGCCCAGCGGCATCCGGAGTAGGGCCTGCGTAGAGGTCAAGCGAAGTATTGAGCATTTCAAGCAGCAACAGGTCCTCGCCGTAAAATTTGTAGCGAATCAGTTCAATATTCCTGTCTATCTGCAGAATCGCCCGCTCGTCATAGCGGCTGAAAGCGGAAGCGATGCAAAGCACGCGGCTGCCGCCGAATTCAATATGCCCTGGCGCCGCGTTGCCCAGCTTTTCATTGGCCAGAAGCACGAACTGCCCGCGATGGTCCAGGAGCCAGTCCAGATAATACAGGCCCTGGCAAATCACATTCTCGTCATTGAAACGCTTGTATTCCAGAATGACAGGACAGTTGTTTTCATCCAGGCCAAGCGAATCGATGAAGCCGCGATGCGTTCTGCCAGTGCGATATTCATGCGCGAGCAGCCTGATGCCAAGAAAGCACTCCATGTGCCTTTCAATCAAAAGCTGCAGGCTGCGCTCAATCTGCGCCGCCCTTGGGGCAATCTCGCAGGATTCCCCGCCGGAAAACCTGAATAGCTTGATTTCTCCCATTGCGCCTCCCCGTATGCGGGATAATATCCGGAATAACCCAAAGCAGGATAAATTGCCAGTTTTGCGCGCAAATGCGCTTTTCATTTTTAGCTGTTCATGCTAAATGAAAAAAGGATTGCATTCTGCCCAGCCTGCAAGGGTTTGTCCGGCCTTGATTTTGGAGCCGGCATCATGCCGAACCCCCGTAAAGGAGAGTTTAGATGTACACCGTGTTTTACATTCTGGCTTACCTTGCCTTTTTTGGCTTTGTTTGCCTTGCGATTATCAGAACGCACACCTATCTCAAGGATAGCCCCCTGCATATCCGCTGGGAGCTCTATCCAGTGCCACATGAAGGCCCNGTGCGCGCCGCATANGGCGGCAGCTACATGGAAGAAACAGACTGGTGGAAGAAGAAGCGCCATGTTGACCACTGGATGGATATCAAGGCNATTCTCACGGAGGTTCTCTTCCTTGAATCCACCTATGAGCATAATCCGGTTCTGTGGCTGCGCACCTATCCTTTNCATTGCGGCATGTATCTCCTGATGGGGGGCACCATAATACTTAACTGCGCAGTCATTCTTCAGCTTCTGGGNGTAAGCCCAGATGGNGGCTTTCTGACTTTCGTGGGCAATGTCATAAACGCGGTGGTGCTTCTTGGCGCTTTCTGCATTTTTGGCGGCGGTCTTGGCCTGATCATCCTGCGCAGGAACGACCCGGGCCTGCGCAAATACACAGCCATGGAGCAGTGGCTGAATCTCTATTCCTTTGTGATTTTCGCGCTGCTCACCCTTTGCGCCTGGACNTTCAATCCCTCGTATTATGCTGTCGCGCGGGACATGATCTACAATCTTTATACAGCCAATTTCGCGCCTTTGGGGAGCACCTGGTTTGTGCTGAACATGCTCGCCGGCTTTGTGGTGCTAATCTGGATTCCGGTTACAAACATGCGCCACCTGATCATGAAATACTGGATGTGGCATGATATCCGCTGGGGCGATGAAGCAACTGTCTGGAGCAAGAAAAATCAGGAAATCATACCTGATCTGCTCAAATATCAGACCACCTGGGATGCCAACCATGTTTCCGAAGACGGCCATAACAAGACCTGGGCGGATGTAGCCACTTCAAATCCTGCCACCGAACAAAAGAACTAGAGGAAAAAATGAAGGAAGATACCATTACACTGAAAGATATTTCGACAATGGAAGGGCAGATGTCGAGCATTGACGTCAATGATCTGCCTGAAGTGCCGCTGATNACAAAGCCGATGCCCTGGAAGCCATTCACCGAGGAGCAGAAGGAAAAATTCTGCTGCATTCTGGATGATGTGAATGTGCTCAATATTCCCGTGCCAAAGAACGCCCAGGAAGAGGAAGAGCTGGTCAACAAATTTCTGGATGGCATGCGCAAGCTGTTCAGCACGGACAATAACTGGACATGCCTGCCAATGCTGCAGTCAAGCATGGAAAACTGCACCCAGTGCCAGAGCTGTTCCCAGGCCTGNCATCTCTGGGANATGTCCAATCATAACGAGCTNTACAGGCCCACTTACCGCGCCGAGATCTTCCGCCGCATTTACAAGCAGTATATTCTCAAGGAGCCNTTCGCCAAATGGCGCTATGGCGATGTGGGCCTGAACTGGAAAACTGTCGTGCGCCTTGCGGAGCTCTCCTACCGCTGCAACGTTTGTCGCCGCTGCGCTCAGGTGTGCCCGATTGGCATTGACAATGGCCTGATCGCCCGCGAAATCCGCAAGCTCTTCAGCCAGGAGATGGGCATTCATCCGCGCGAGCTGCATGAAAAGGGCACAATGAACCAGCTCAAGGTAGGCTCGTCCACAGGCATGACGCCTGATGTTGTCCGCGATAANGTCGAATTCATTGATGAGGANTATACGGAAATTACAGGCGTAGGCATTACNACGCCCTTTGATGTCAAGGGCGCGGATATCATGCTCCTCCATAATGCCGGCGAGATCATGGCCTGGCCCGAAAATATCGCGGCCTTCTCCATTATCTTCCAGGAAGCTGGCATGTCCTGGACCCTTTCCAGCAAGTCCGTAGCTTATGACGGCGTGAATTACGGCGTATTTTATGACGACGCGCAGCTNGCCAGAATCGCGCTGGATCACATGAAGGCAGCCAAAGAGCTTGGCGTCAAGAAGATTGTCATCGGCGAATGCGGCCATGCCAACAAGGCGCTGACAGTGCTTGCTGACCGCGTGATACCATACGATCTNCAGGTTCCGCGCGAAAGCTGCTATGTTACGTTGCGCGACATTGTGCTTGGCGGCAGACTGAAACTNGATCCATCGCGTAATGATTTCCCTGTAACCTTGCACGACCCATGCAATGTCGTGCGCCTGATGGGCATTGTGAAGCCGCAGCGGGATATCCTGCACAAGATTGCGCCCAAATTCCGAGAAATGCCGCATCACGGCGTGAATAATTACTGCTGTGGAGGCGGCTCCGGCTTTGCGATCATGTCGCGCAACAATATCGACGAATGGCGCGGCAACATTTCCGGCCGCAAAAAAATGTGGCAGATAAGCGAGGCTTTCAAGGATTGCCTTGGTCCTGAAACAAGGAAATATATCTGCGCGCCNTGCTCAAACTGCAAGGGCCAGATTCGCGAGCTGCTCGAGCACAATGATCTNTATGAGAAGAACAGCTTCGCCTACGGCGGCCTNGTANAGCNGATAGNCAATGCGATGACCAATGTGAANCCCGGCTTCATCAAGTGGGAAACCGAGGAAGAGGAATAGCNGCCATTCCCCTATAATCAAATCAAGGGAATAAATAATCAGGTTGAGGCTGGATGCTCCGTTTTGAAGCATCTGGCCTTAACTGTTTCTTGCCAAACGGGTAGGCATATGGAAGAAATCCGCATTGATGTGTCGAAACAGACTGAAGAGGAATTGCGTCTTGCAAGCCGGCATGCGCAGCTGATCTTCNAATTCAATCATACCATGCCAGATACNCCGGAATATGCGGCGCTCATGCGCGAGATCTTTCCGGANCTGGGCGCTGGCAGCGTTGTTCATGCTCCGTTGACGGCCATCAGGCCGCATATGGTTAAAATCGGCAGAAATGTCGTCATCATGAATGGCTGCCTGATGATGGCCGCCGGCGGAATAACAATAGAAGACAACGCGATGCTTGCCGCGAATGTCCAGCTTCTGAGCAATAATCATGATCTGGTTGAACGCCAGATTATCACCTGCAAGCCAATCCGCATCGGGGCCAGAGCCTGGATTGGCGCGGGCGCCACGATTTTGCCTGGCGTAACAATCGGCGAGAATGNGGTTGTCGGCGCGGCAAGCGTAGTAACCAGGAATGTGGAGCCTGCTTCAATAGTGGCAGGCAATCCGGCAAGATTTATCCGCAAGGTNTAGCGCCTGCGCCNAGGCTGNCGNATGATCGGCCACATTTCCGGACAGGAACGTNATACAGGCGGGAAAGAGCGGCAGCTGCTGCGCAAGGCTTNAAGGATTAAAAGGAAAAAAAATGCAACGTACGCTGATTGTCAATGCCCTTGATTCAAAAGAGGCGCGTCCAGGAATTACCGTTTGCGGCTGGATTCGCACTCGCCGCGATTCCAGGGAATTTTCTTTTGTTGAGCTGAATGACGGCTCCTGCCTCGCGAATCTCCAGTGCATTGTGGATGCCGNAACCGCTGCAGCCGCTNGCCTGGGCGAAGCAGGCACTGGCGCCGCGATTGAAGTCCGCGGCGATCTGGTTGAATCTCCTGGCAAGGGCCAGAAATGGGAAATCCGCGCGCATGAAATCCGCGTCTTCGGCCTTGCAGATCCGGAGAGCTTTCCCTTGCAAAAGAAGAGGCATTCGGATGAATTTCTGCGCACGATTGCGCATTTGCGCATGCGCACCAACAAGTATGGCGCCGCATTCAGGATTCGCTCCGAAGCCGGTTTCGCAGTGCATGAGTTTTTTCAGGGCAATCATTTTGCCTGGGTGCATACGCCAATTCTAACAGGCTCGGATTGCGAGGGCGCAGGCGAAATGTTCCGCGTGACTACTCTTGAGCCTGGCAAAAGCGATCTTGCCGCCGATTTTTTTGGCAAAACNTGCAGCCTGACAGTTTCAGGCCAGCTGGANGCAGAGGCNCTGGCCCTTGGCCTCGGACGCGTGTACACATTTGGNCCCACTTTCAGGGCCGAAAACTCCAATACCCCCCGTCATGCGGCAGAATTCTGGATGGTTGAGCCTGAATTCGCGTTTGCCGACCTGGGCGATCTNATGGATNTGGCCGAAGGCCTGGTCAAGCATGTTGTCGCAAGGGTGCTGGATAAATGCGCCCAGGATATCGATCTTTTCGACAGATTTGTGGACAAGGGTCTCAGGCAGAAGCTGGAGAATATCGCAAGGGCNCCATTTGCCAGAATCTCCTATCGCGAGGCANTTGGCATTCTTGAAAAGGCTGACAAAAAATTCGAATTTCCCGTGGGATTTGGGATTGATCTGCAAACAGAGCATGAGCGTTATCTGGCTGAAACCCATTTTGGCAAGCCTGTGTTTGTTTTTGATTATCCAGCGAAGATCAAGGCGTTTTATATGCGCGAAAACGATGACGGCGAGACTGTGGCTGCCATGGATCTGCTTGTGCCAGGCATTGGCGAGCTGATAGGCGGCTCGCAAAGGGAAGAGCGCATGGACAAATTGCGCGACCATATGGCCTCTTTTGGCCAGAAGCCGGAGGATTACTGGTGGTATCTGGATTTGCGCCGGTTTGGCACAGCGCCTCATGCCGGTTTTGGTCTTGGCTTTGAAAGGCTTTTGATGATGCTTACAGGCATTGCCAATATCCGCGATGTCATACCTTTTCCGCGCACGCCTGGTTCGCTGGAGTTCTAGAATGGCTAGAGAGCTGATTGATGATCTGCCAGCCGGATTCAGGGCTGGAGCGGCTGCCGCTGGTTTCAAGAAACCTGGCCGCGATGATCTTGGGCTGATATTTTCCGAATTTCCCTGCGAGCTGGCCGCCATGTTCACGCGCAATCTGTTTCGCGCCGCGCCTGTCCGGATTGACCAGGCCATTCTGGCATCCGGCAAACCCGTCCGCGCGATTGTGGCAAATTCCGGTCAGGCCAATTCCTGCACTGGCGAGCAGGGCTTGCGCAATTGCCGTGAAATTCAGCGCCAGACCGCCGGATTGCTTGGCATTCTCCCAGATGAGGTGCTCCTGCTTTCCACAGGCGTGATTGGGGCGCAATTTGATATGGGCAAATGGGATGCCGCGTTGCCG
>JAAUYW010000064.1 GCA_014804915.1 Desulfovibrio sp.
TTTTTCTGACTGCGCCCAGTCATTCGCACTGGGAAAGGATGAGCAGGAAACTGAATCTGCTCGGGGAAGTTCTTGGCCGCTATTGCGCCGGCAATGCGCCAAAGATAGTTTTTCCCGAGCCCCAGGCGCGCAAAAGCGAGCGGGAACTGCTGGAAGAGGGCAGAAACAAGCCCGAACTGCAGCTTTTCCAGAAAATCCTGGGCGCGCAAATTTCCGAATATACTGAAGAAAGCGGAGAGGACTGATGCGTAACATGAATGACATTCTGCGCCAGGCGCAGATAATGCAAAACAAGCTCGCAAAGCTCCAGGAAGAGATGGGCGGCAGGGTATTCGACGCTGCGAGCGGCGGCGGCATGGTCAGGGCGGAAGTGAATGGCAGGCAGGAGATCGTAAAACTGGCGATCGAGCCCCAGGCTGTTGAGGGCGGCGATGTCGAGATGCTTCAGGATCTGGTCATGGCTGCAGTGAATGAGGCCTTGCGCATTGCCAGGGAGAGCATGGAGCGGGAGATGAGCGCGATTTCCGGCGGCATCAAGATTCCCGGGATGTTCTAGGGATGGCCGCAGTTCTGCCCGAACCCCTGAAAGGTCTGGTGGAGCAGCTGTCACATTTGCCTGGTCTTGGGCCAAAATCCGCGCTGCGTCTCGCGATGCGCCTTTTGCAGTGGCCGGAATCCGAGACGCGGCGCCTTGGGGAATCCATATCTGCCCTGCGCGACAATCTGGGNCTTTGCTCCCGCTGCGGAGCCGTCTCCCCTGNTGATCCGTGTCCTGTCTGCTCNGATCCCGGGCGNGATACCAGCTGTCTCTGCGTNGTGCCGGAATGGGANAGCCTGCTGACGCTGGAATCTGGCGGATTTTACAACGGCCTGTATTTTGTTNTGGGCGGACTTTTGTCGCCNCAGCTGAAAAAGGATGCCCTGGACACCGGCAGGCTTATGGCAAGGCTGGCNGAAGGCGAGATTCGCGAAGTCATNCTGGCGCTTGGCGCCACCGTTGAAGGCGAGAATACNGCCTCGTATTTGCGCCAGCTGCTTGAGCGCGCCTATCCCGGGCTTGAAGTCACCAGGCTGGCGCAGGGAATGCCGCTGGGTTCGGAAGTCAAATATATGGATCGGGAAACCTTGCGCCAGTCCTTGCTGCACCGTCAGAAAATTTAATTTTTAAGCGTCTCGGCCGGAGGCGGCCCGTATTTGTTTGGCGCNGGCTGGCCTGGCATGCAGAGAATTGCCAGATAGCCAATGCTCGCTGCCAGGGAGAGCAGCGATGCGGATTGCGAGCCCGGACCATTGAAAATCCACAGGAAATACATCAGGCCNGGCAGCAAGAGCCACCAGCCGCTCAGGTTACGATCGTGAAATCTGCGCACGGTTACGCCAAGATTGGCAGGCAGGAGCAGAATGGGCACGATAAAAAGCNCAGGCAGCATNAGCGCGAGCGGCAGAATGGCCTCAAGNAGCNCCAGGCCNAGCTGAACCAGCAGGATAAAGAGCATAAACCACCAGAATTCGGNTCTGGAAGCGCGCCCGTGAAATTTGAAGAGGTATTCCGGGCCAAGACAGATTTCCACGCTTTTCCTGAATGTCATGCCAACCCCATGAATTTGATTGCCGTTCTTGTCCGCTAGCGGATTCAACCGCGCGTCCGCCCGGGCATTCCGGGCTACTGGAGCAGATCTGATGGAATGCGCAGCTTTGGTTAAAAATCCTGATGGGCATATCCCGTTTCACGGACGCCATGCCCTGGCAGCGCGCGCAGCTACGCTNCTGCTCGCAATAGCCTACCCCTATTTATGCCGGCTTGGCGGTTTTCCCAATATGGACGAGGGCTATTACGCCTATATGTCGGCCATTTATAATTATAATTTCGCGCATGGGCAACCGTTCGCGCCGCTGCAGGGGCTCGCCTTGTGGCCGCTTCTGCTGGCGTGGATTCCTGATTTGCCAGGCAATTCCCTGCTCTGGTTCAGNCTTGCGGACATGTGCGCCGCGCTTGTCNCAGGCTGGTTTTTCTGCTCCATTCTGGAAAGGGAATGCGGCAGATTCGCCTATCTGATCGCGCTGGTCTTTCTGCTCTGCATGACGGATTCGCTTGTAGTCAACAATGGCTTCAGAAACTCGTTTTTCCCGGCCTGGGCCTGCTTTTTCGCGGCTGTGCTGGCAGTGGACAGGCCTGGCAAGCGGCAAAAGCTGCTGGCGTGGCTTGGCGCCGGCGCGCTGACTTCGCTGGGCATACTGCTGCGCGAAACCTTTTTCCCCTTCGCGTTTCTGGGTTTGGCAGTTGCCTGGCGCAGCGCTGGCACAAGGGCGGCTTTTGCCTACTCGCTGGCCGGAATATTGCTTGCCGCTTTTCTGGCAGGCCTGATCGAGCTTCGCTGCCCCGGCAGCCTCGCCAATTTTTACAAGGGCTATGCGGATCGCGTCCTGATCTACCAGGAACAGTCCTGGCGCATTATACCCCATCTCCTCAAATATTCCTGGCGCTCGCTGCTCCTCTTTTCGCCAGCAGTCATCCTGTCTGTTGCCATAATTCTCTGGTGGCGCGCATTTGGAGTTTGCGGCTGGAGAAATCTTGACTGGAACAGGATCATGTTCTGGCTTGCCATCATGCTGCTGCCCCTTTATGAAGTATTTGTAAAGGTGAGTTTCCACTATCATTTTGCTGCGGCCTTGCCTGGCATGGCCTGCCTTGCGGCAATATTCGCAGGCCAGCCCCAGCTTTCCCTGGGCGCCGCGCTGGCAGTGAAGCGCTGGCTGGCCTCAGCAATTCTGGCTGCTGGCGCCCTGTGCGTCGCCGGCGCTCTCGCCGCCCTGCCAGGTCCGGCCGGAATTGTCCGGACTGCAGAGGCGCTGGGACTGCCGGAGGGCCAAAACTGGCCTGAAGAAATGATGCGGCAATCCACGACATTGCAAACCGTGGAAATTCTGGACAGGGCGCTGCCGAAGAACGGCACTGTCTCCACAAACGGCATGGCGCTCTTCATTCTCGTGGCTGCCAACCGCCTGCCGCCCCTGGACGGCCCCATTGACAGGGATGACAACAATCTGCTTGGCGATCTGGGCAGATTTTATCTGCAGACCGGCAAGGACAGGGAAAGGGTGACAAGGGCCATTCTGGCCAACCCGCCGGATGCAGTTGTGCTGATTGAGCCCAAGGAAGGCCATGAGCCCGGTTTTACGCCAGAGCTGGAGGGGATTTTGGCGGATACTGGCCTTTATGAAAAAATCGCTGCTGTTGATCCGGATTCGCCGGATAATCCGGCCAGCGATTATGACTGGACCGGCTATGGCATCTATCGGCTGAAGTCCCTTTCAGACCGAAAGCCATGAGCCAGGGGCAGAAACCTTGCGGCAATGGGGGCGTCGGAACAGGACGCTAATGGGCAGCAGGCTTGCGGATATTCATTGCGCCTTGCCAGTCGGGATGGAGCCGCGAAAGATCAGGCGCGTGGCCACCTCGTCTGCCAGCTCGGCTGTGTCCATAAGCTTTTCAAGCAATTCCAGAAGCTCGACGCGCCTTTCTTCCGGCGCGCATTTGAATTCCTCTTCCAGCGCGCCTGACTTGAGGCGCATTTCAAATTCTTCCAGATCCTTTAGGGTCAGCATTGCGCGATCTTTCCTGGATTTGAATGTACTCTTCTACAAGGGAGAGCGAGAGTTTTCTGACAATTTCAATTTCGGAGCCTGTGATGCGATCATAATGGATGCCGGCGATAACCGCAACGCCGCATTTCAGCGCATCCCGCAACCGGCTGGCAGCCTCGCAAGCCAGCTCGCTCTCGCGATGGCCAGGCGCTGACAGGGCATTGAGCAGGCCGCCGGCAGGGGCCAGGGCAACGCAGCCAATGTGGCAGGAGCCGCCAATGATTTGCGCGAGCAGGTCAGGGCCAAGCCGCTGGCCGATGAACCGGATCCGAATCCTGGCAGAGCTTGCCGAAAGCTCAATTATACGTTGCATGATTTTGGTTTGAAAGCGGCCTTCAGGCCTGGTAAAAATTTTTGAACATGGCTGGCAAACTATTTACTTGTGAAAAAATGCGCATTAGGCTCCTTTTTTTCAGGCAGGATAACATATGAAAATGGATTAATCTTTGGGCGGTATAAAAAGTTGATTGATCAATCAATCAGGTTGAAGGCAACTGGCTTCTGGAATTGAAGCGCGGGAGTTGGAAAATGAGGGAAATTTCGGCTGGGGAAATAACAAGGGCGGTGGCGAAACTGGCTGTTGAGGCCTGTTGCCAGCTGCCAGGGGAGATGAAGGAGGCGCTTGAAAAAGCCCGCAAGGCGGAGCCGTCGCCTGTAGGCAGGGAGGTGCTTTCGCAGCTGGTCAAAAATGCGGAAATCGCGGCTTCCGAAACGGTGCCCATCTGCCAGGACACTGGCCTTGCCGTGGTGTTTGCCGATGTGGGCCAGGATGTGCATATTGTTGGCGGCGATTTTGAGGAGGCCATCAACAGGGGCATTCATGACGGCTATGTTGACGGTTATCTGCGCAAGTCGTCTGTGGCGGAGCCGCTGTTTGAGCGCAAAAACACGACGGACAATACGCCGGCGATTATCCATACGCGCATTGTGCCCGGGGATCACATCCGCCTGCGTCTTGCGCCCAAGGGCGCTGGCTCCGAAAACAAGAGCGTGCTGAAGATGCTGGTGCCTGCGGACGGCATCGAGGGCGTGCGCAAGGTGGTGCTTGACGCCATCCGCGCGGCGGGCCCCAATTCCTGTCCGCCAATGGTTGTGGGCGTGGGGCTGGGCGGCAATATGGAAAAGGCCTGCCTCTGCGCCAAGAAGGCGGCTGCGCGGGATATTGGCACTCGCAATGAGGATGAGCGCTACGCCGCCTTTGAGCAAGAACTGCTGGAAATGATCAACAAGACTGGCATTGGCCCACAGGGGCTTGGCGGAGAAAACACTGCTGTGGCCGTGCATGTGGAATGGGCGCCAACGCATATCGCCTCCCTGCCTGTGGCGGTCAATATCAACTGTCATGCGGCGCGCCATGCCGAAGCCGTGTTGTAAGCCGGAGGGGAAGATGGCAGAACCAAAACGTATCAGGGCGCCATTTGACGATGAGACTGCGCGGAGCCTCAAGGCTGGCGACAGCGTGCTTATCACTGGCAAGATCCTGGCGGCGCGCGATGCCGCGCACAAGCGCATGTGCGAATGCCTGGATCGGGGCGAGAAGCTGCCAGTCGATCTCAAAGGCCAGGTGGTTTATTACGTCGGTCCCTCGCCTGCCCAGCCTGGCAAGGCTGTTGGCTCGGCCGGCCCAACCACTTCCGGACGCATGGACGCTTACGCTCCCCGCCTGCTGGATGAGGGCCTCAAGGGCATGATTGGCAAGGGCTATCGCAAGCCCGAGGTTGTCGAGGCCATGAAAAGGAATGGCGCCCCCTATCTTGCCGCGGTTGGCGGCGCGGGCGCGCTGATTGCCCAGACCATCAAGAAATACACTGTGCTTGCGTGGCCCGAGCTTGGCCCGGAAGCGCTTGCGGAAATGGAAGTGGAGGATTTTCCGGCCATTGTCGTCATAGACAGCGATGGCACAGATTATTATGAAGCCGGCCAGAAGCCGTACAGGAAGATTTAAGATGGCAGTAAACACATTGCAGAAAGGCGCGGTGCAAACCGTGCGCTCCCCGCAGGATGTCCTTTCGCGCCTCGATTTTTGGCAGGCGGTGTCTGGCGCCATTCTCGCGCTTTTTATATGCGTTCATCTGTGCCTGGAAGGCAGCGTGGTCATCAGCCCGGAGATCACGAACTGGATTGGCTGGGCAATGGAA
>JAAUYW010000065.1 GCA_014804915.1 Desulfovibrio sp.
CCTGGTCATATCATTGGCTTTGGCTACTGGCAAAGAGGCGCGCTGCCAGAGCCTGCGCATTATCCGCAGGCGCAGGACTGCCGCCCTGGCTGCCACGCAGCTTCAGGGCTGCCTGCACAACCGCGATGGCAAGCTCCGCTCCATCCACCCAGAGATTGACAGCGCCATGCAGCATAAGCCCTGGAGATTCAAGCGGGCCGCGAATACCAAGCACCGGCGTGCCTGAAGCAGCCGCCAGACCTACCTCCACTGCAGCATCCTGACCCGATTCGCCGTAATAGATCACAAGATCGGCATTGAGGCAGGCCGCGTGGCAAAAAGCGAAAACCTCTCCTCCATCCTTGTCTGTATCCATCCAGATTCTGCGCTGCGCGGCTGTCAACCCGGGAGGCGGCGTCGCCATTTCAGTCCAGTCCAGTATTTCACAGCCCAAGCGTCTCAATTCGCTGCCCAAAAGGCGCGCGCCATTAAGATGGCGAAAAGACGCAGCAATGTAGATCCGCATTGGTCTGGAGCTTGTGCCCGTGCCTGTTTCCGCTGTGAAGAACAGGTTTGATGTTTATTGCCAGACGCCTGCAATTTCACGCTCGCAGGCAGGGCATTTGCCGTCTTCCTTTATCCTCTTGCGCACATGATAGCCGCGGCGCTCAATCAGCAAGGTTCCACAATCAGGGCAGACGGTATTCGCCCCAGTGGATGTCTGGACATTTCCGATATAAACATAATTGAGTCCTGCCGCCTGCCCTATGTTCCAGGCATCCTCAAGCCTGGAAAGCGGCGTGGAAGGATGGTTTGCCATTTGCGCCGCTCCGTGGAAAGCGGAGATGTGCCAGGGGATGTCCTCTCCGAGCTCATCCCTGATAAAGGCAGCAATCTGCCCCACCTCTTCAGGGCTGTCATTCACGCCGGGAATCAAAAGCGTGGTCACCTCCAGCCACCAGCCCAGATCCCTGATTGCCTTCAGATTGTCAAGCACGGGCTGCAGGCGCCCGCGGCAGAACTTGCGGTAAAAATCATCGCTGAAACTTTTGAGATCGATATTGGCCGCATCTATGCGCTTGCTCATTGATTGCAGATAGGCGCGACCCATGAAGCCGTTGCTCACAAGGATGGTCTTCATGCCGCTCGCTTTGGCAAGACCTGCCGCGGCATAGGATTGCTCAAAAAAAACTGTCGGCTCGTTATAGGTGAAAGCCATGCTGGGCGCCCTGTTATCCTCGGCCAGGCGAACCAGTGTTTCCGGCGTGAGCCTGCGGCCCTGGACATGGCTGTTTTTATTGACATGCGCAATATCGCTGTTCTGACAGAAAATGCAGCGGAAATTGCAGCCCGCGCTGCCTATGGAAAAGGTTTTAGTGCCTGGCAAAAAGTGGTAAAGCGGCTTTTTTTCAACAGGATCCAGATTTATGGCGGTAGTTATGTCGCCAGACAGGCTAATCAGCTTGCCGCGATGATTAGCCCGCACGCCGCACAAGCCCTGCTTGCCATCCNTTATCTTGCAGGCATGGCTGCAAAGGGAACACTCAAGGGAGTTGCCTTCCCTGGGCTCCCATAACATGGCCTGCATCGTCAGTTTCTCCCNGANCGGCCAATAACNCCGCCATGCCCTCCAAAGGACTGTCCGCCTGGANTCATTGGCAGCTGATGAAAGCCAGGAGCTGGCCCGTTAATCATCGGCCCCGAGGGCTGCAGNCCGGGATTGGCAGGACTGACNGGAAAATTGGCGCCTCCGGANGGAGGCGGAGCAGGCGTGTAGCCAGGAATNACCGCAGGNGGATTATAGCCTGGAATTATGGCAGGNGGATTGTAGCCTGGAATGGAAGGCGTGGCAGGCCCGTTGCCTCCCCACGGAGGCTGCTGCGGNCCGGGGCCNGAGTTTGGCGGAAAAGGATTCTGCCCAGACGGCGGCATTACCGGATTGGACGGAAATTCGGGATTTGGCATTACGCCGGGAGTGCCGGCAACGCCGCCAGAACCAGGANGCATCGGGCGCAGGGGCCGGTATCCTGGCGGAAATGGCGGCTGGGGNTTAAAGGGCGGNTGCATTGGCGGCTGCGGATAGGGACGCCAATGTCCTGGCCCCGGNTACGGACTGCTGGAGGATGATGAAGGCGGATAAACAGGATAGCCGTTGTTGCCAGGATAGCCAGGCCATTGCGGCCAGCTTGAATTCCAGCCGTTTGACTCATCTGACCAGCCATTGCCGGAGCCGCTCCAGTTTGTGCCTGAAACCTGCGGCTCAACGATAATTGGATAATTCTGGTACTGGCTGGAGGTNGNNGGAGCTGTNGGCGCGATAACCGAGGTGATTATATCGCCAGTGCCTGGCTCCTTCCATGTGCCGGCATAGCCTGTTTCCGGAGAGCCTTGCAGCGCCTGCTCGCGCGGATCCTGCGTTTGTGCGGGCTGCTGGACGGAGGGAGATTCCGGNTTTGCNGCGGAAGGCGCNGGAATTGATTTGGAGGCCNGGTTCAGGGCCGCGTTGGCCTCGCGCTTTTCAGCCGCGCTGAAATCTTCCTCTGCCTTTTGAAAACGCTTGTTCGCCTGATTGAGCGCAGCCTGCGGATTTTCCTCATCCAGCGGCGGCGGCGTACTCTGCCATGANGGTCTTGCGCTGGTCTCCGGCGTGGCGGCCATNGCCAGGGAAGGACCAGAATGCAGGNCAAACAGNGCAANTGCCGCNGTGCCGGCCAAAATTGTCTTTCGCATATTTAATGAGTATTTCATTCAATAAATATACTCCTACAATGCCCCAAGGTCTAGGGGCNGCGCCTGATAAAAATGTTTTGGAATTGGTAAAATTTTTGATACCATTACAAAAAACATATTTGCCAGGAGAAGTGCATGGCACGGGATCGCGGACGCGCCTACCGTGAAACAGGCGTGGATCTTGAAGCGGGCAACGCGCTGGTGGAGAAAATCAAGGCTATAGCCAGCACAACGCACACTCGCGGCGTATTTTCCGATATTGGCGGATTTGGCGGCCTNTTCAGACTTGATCTTTCGCGTGTCGAAGAACCGCTGCTGGTGGCGTCAACAGANGGGGTAGGCACAAAACTGAAGCTTGCTTTCGCTTTCAACAGGCATGACACGGTTGGCATTGATCTTGTCGCCATGAGCGCGAACGACATCCTTGTCCAGGGCGCGGCGCCGCTTTTCTTCCTTGATTATTTTGCCTGCGGCAAACTGGATCCGGAAATCTGCGCNACTGTGGTGCAGGGCGTGGCCGAAGGCTGCCGCCAGGCGGCATGCGCATTGCTTGGAGGCGAAACAGCGGAAATGCCTGATATGTATCCGCCNGGCGAATACGATCTGGCAGGGTTTGGCGTTGGCCTCGTTGATAATGCGCGCCTGGTTGACGGCTCGGATATCACTGTGGGCGACGCAATNATCGGCATTGCGTCTTCNGGCATCCATTCAAATGGCTATTCCCTTGTCCGCAAGCTGCTTGCCGAAAGCGGCCTCAAAGGCNATGACCCGTTTCCAGGCGTTCCAGGCAAAACCGTAGCCGATGTGNTGCTCACNCCCACCACAATTTATGTCGAGGCGGTTCGCCCGCTGCTGCGCGACGTGCGCATCAAGGGNATGGCGCACATCACGGGCGGCGGTTTTTACGACAACATTCCGCGCGTCCTTCCGGCTCCAGTGGAAGCCAGAATAGAATTTGGCAGCTGGCAAATTCCGCCCGTATTTGAATGGCTGAAAAAAGAGGGCAAGCTGGACTGGCCTGAAATGCTCCAGATTTTTAATTGCGGAATCGGCTTTGTATTGATACTNGCGCCAGAGCGCGTGGAGGAAGTGATCAACCGCATCAGGGCCTTTGATCTTGATGCCTGGAAAATTGGCGAAATTGGCCATCGCCGCAAGGATGAAAANGGCGAATGGGGCGAGCAGGTCGTAATTGGGTTCTGAAGACCCAGTCGCATTCTCCACATGACGCCAGCGCAGGCACAAAAAAAAGCGCGGCCCCTGGCCGCGCTTTTGCGCTTATGAACGGTTCCGCGCCTTTGCCGCAGGCTTGTGCGNCTTTTGCGTCAGCATTGATACTGTTTTTCCAGAGGCTTTNTTGGAAGCGCTTGCCAATTTTGCATGNGCATCGNCNTTCTTTGTATTTGCGCGCTTGCCAGTAACTGCCTTGAGAGACTTGATCTTGCTGGCATGACTGGCGATAGTCGATTTTTTCCTGGAATTGGCCTTGCCCTGCGCTACGGCGCTATTTCGCGAATTATGCTTCGCATTTGCGACAGCGCCATGCGAACTGTTTTTCGCGGATCTGGAAGCGACCGTCTTGCCNTGCTTTTTCGCAGCTTGCGCCGCATTCCTTTTTGAGACATTGCGAATCTTTTCAAGATTTCTNGCAGCCAGCGTAAGCTTGCTCTTTTCTGCCACATATTCCCGCANGCGACCCTCGGACTGGGCGATCAGGTTTTCGGAGCCATCCAGAGTGACGCGCCTTGCGCCNAGCAGGGTTGACTTGAAATATGGATCGGAAAGCGAATTGATGCGAACTGTGGTGCGCTTGCGCGGGCTGTGCACAAATTTGCCATCNCCAACNTAGATGCCNGTATGNTAGCCGCGCTTCGGATGNCGGAAAGCCACAATGTCTCCAGCGCGCATNTCNTTCACATCNTTGACATTTTTNCCAACAGCCGCCTGCTCCCTGGCAGTGCGCGGCAAATTGACGCCAACGCTGTTGTAGGCCCATTTTACCAGGCCGGAGCAGTCAAAACCGCCAGGAGCCGAGCCGCCGAAAACATAGGGGGTGCCNATAGCGCTCTTTGCCTTGCGAACCAGCTGTTTGCCTGTAACAGGATTGTTTTCCGGCAATGACGCAGCTACCGGCTTCACATCCAGCGTNGCTGTAGNATCGGATCCGGTAAGACCGCTCTTCTGACCGCAACCAAAGACAAGACTCGCACCTAAAAGCAACGCGCAAAGTCGCAGGCTCTTNATNATTACTNNCNCNNGAAAAAAAACTCATGGATAGCCGTCAAAAAAACGACTTCCCAAACTGGCCAGACAGCCAGGCTAATCAGGCGATTGTATTTAGCAGTGAACCGTACATTTCATCNGCGACGCGAACTGTAGCCGCATTCGCCTCAAATGCACGTTGCGTGGAAATCATTTGCGGAATTTCTTTAGCAAGCTTCGTGCCGCTCGCTCGCTTTTCCCCAAAAATGCCGCCAGTTTCCACGGGCGTTGCCGCTTCAGTCTCCCTGCGCACAGATTCCAGCGCCACCCCCANCCCATGAGGGCCAGTCGCATAGATTGCGCGCTGCGGCANAAAATCGCCTGTTGATACATTGGCTATNTTGTGCGCTGCAACCTGNATCCCCACTGCATGGNTCGCCAGCGCGCCTGAAGCCAGATGCATGCTTGCATTTATCCCTGAAACGCTATCCATCCTCAACCTCGAACAGGCAATGTAGCACCAGATTATCCGAGTTCCAAGTTTTTTTTGAGCGCCACCTCAGCTTCTGCGCGAGCGAACACTGCGCTTTTCAGCGTGCGCCCNGGGCCGTGGCAGGGATTTTGCCTGCCTGCGCTCCACAATTCTGGAATTTTTCCTGGAAAGACCCTTGCGGGCGTCGCGCAACGCGTATTTGCCTGTTCTCAAGAGGCGCGGATTTACCTGGTTTACCGTGCCGGCGCGGCTTGCGACAAGCTTCCGTTTCAGCAGGCCATGCTCGCGTCCAGTCTTGAGAGGATCGATTCTGGACAGATCGAGAGGCAGGGAATCCAGGGCTGCGGCTACNGAAACAGCGTTGTTTTCGCAAACCAGAAAACCGGCGTCNAGCAGGCGGCAGGCTTCCGCGCCGCGCAAATAGGTATCCGGAGCTCCCAGAATCACGCCCATCAGCCTGCGTCCATTTCGTGTTGCCGTAAAGATGAGATTATGCCCGGAAGCGCGAATCCAGCCAGTCTTGAGGCCGTCAGCGCCAGGGTACTGGCCAATGAGGGGGTTTTTGTTCCAGCTGCGAAAACCGCCATGCTCCAGAACCAGGGTATTGTGATATTCAAGCGCGGACGGATGGGCCAGCAAATAGGCGCGGCCAAGNGCAAGCATGTCACGGGCTGTCGTGTATTGCGCAGGATGCGGGAGCCCATGCGGATTTGCAAAGCTGCTGTCGCGCATTCCAAGCTGGGCAGCGCGCGCATTCATCATTTTCACAAAGGCTTCCGCGCTGCCGCCAACCCTCTCCGCAACCGCGTAGCTTGCGTCATTGCCGGAAGAAACCGCCATGCCATAAAGAAGCTTGCCAAATTTCACCTGCTCGCCAGGCCTCAGCCCCATGCGCGAGCCTGTTTCAGCTGCTGCCAGAGGACTGATCTGCACGATCTCTTCCAGTGCCGCGTGGCCATTTTTGATATAATCAAGAGCCAGAAACATGGACATGACTTTTGTGAGCGAAGCCGGCGGAATGCGCTGGTCGGCGTTTTGCTCAAAAAGGATGGCTTCGTGATCAAGATCATAAATTATTGCCGAGCACACCTTTGCCAGACTGGCTGGCTGCAG
>JAAUYW010000066.1 GCA_014804915.1 Desulfovibrio sp.
CAAACTCGCCCTGCTTTACGTAAGCGTCTGGGCGGCCGGCTTTTGCCTCGTGCCAACCCTCATGGCCTACAATTATGTGCCTCCAGAAATACTGGATTTTCAACAGCGCTATCCCACCGTGGGGTTTGCCTGGATTCTCCAGGATCTTTTCTCAAGCATCTGCATGAACTTCAATTTCCTGTTTTTCTATGGCTTCATGGGCTATCTGCTCTGCGCCTGGCTGATAAGGCATTCCCGGCTGCCCGATACAGCCGGCTTCTCCCTGCTCTGCTTCCTCCTTTATCTCATTGCCACAATTGCCATCTTCATCCTCACAAACCTTCGTTCAGAAACCCTGGGCCAGCCTAACCAGCTCTTCTTCTACCACCTTTCGCCATTTATCCTCCTGCAGGCGCTCAGCGCCTTCCTCTGCCTGCGCCATTTCAATGCAAAGAACCCAGTAATCAGCGAGCTCTCCGACAAATCATACTGGATCTATCTACTGCATCTGCTGATCCTGAAATTTTTTGTCAGCGCATTTCCATTGCCCTGGTCGCGACTCAATGCTGTCCTGATTCCAGCGTATGCCGCCGCCATTTTCCTGACAGCCTACCTGGCGTCAATCCCCCTGCGCAGCCTTGAGCTGCGCCTGCTGCGCCTGCTCAAGATTTCCTGACTGGTAAAGCCGCCCTTCTTCTGCTAAACTGCATGAAACAAGGAGTCATCATGTCCGACACCCCAAATCCCCAGGTTTTGTTGGAAACAACAGAAGGCGATATCCTGGTAGAGCTATATCCTGACAAGGCGCCAAAAACTGTCGAAAACTTTCTCAAATATGTTGACGAGGGCTTTTACGACAATACTATCTTTCATCGCGTGATCCCCGACTTCATGATCCAGGGAGGAGGCATGGATGCGCGCATGAAGGAAAAAAGCACGCATGAGCCGATTCAGAATGAAGCCGACAACGGCCTGAAGAACGAGCGCGGCGCGATCGCAATGGCCAGAACTGGCGACCCCCACTCGGCCACAGCCCAGTTCTATATCAACCACAGCGATAACGATTTCCTGAATCACCGCGAAAAAAGCCGCGACGGCTGGGGCTACGCTGTGTTCGGCAAGGTAGTGGATGGCATGGATACGGTTGACAAGATCGCAAAAATGAAAACACGCAGCGCGGGCATCCATGAAAATGTGCCAGTCGAAACCGTGCTTATAACCAAAGCGAGCCGCTTTGACTAGTCGGGGAAACCTTGGATGAAAGAACTGGACCCGCGCGCCATAAAGCCATGCCTGGCGTGTGGCGGCACTGATACGCACCTGGAATCCATGCTGCCCCCTGGCAGACGCCAGGAAGTTTGGCGCGTTGTCTGCGCCTGTGGCCAGACCCTGCAACAATGGTCCGTAACCCAGGGCGCGGCTATCCGCGCGTGGAATCGCAACCTCGCTTCCGAAACTGATTACTATTCAAGCGACTCCAGACCGGAAAGGCCGGAGCATATAAACAAATAAGGGAGCTTGCGCCCCCCTTTGCAAGGCAGGCCGGCCGGCCTGCCTTTTTTATGCGCCTGCTGTCTAAAAGGCCTGGTTGCCCGTTATCTTGTTCCAGGTGGATGATTTCGCGTCAGCGTATGGATTAACCCATTTCAGCACAATCTTGCCCATGTCCCAGGCAAGGCTGCGCGCTATCAGGCCGGATGGGTCAGCAGGATTGCGCTCGGTGATTGTGAACAGGTAGAAATCATGCTTCTTTTCCTTTTCCATCAGTCCGCCTTCAGAAATGGACCAGATCATATTGCCCGTTTTCACATCATAAACTTCGATGGCAAGAGAAATCGAGCTCTCTCCGCCAGCGCCGCCATCCATGTAATGGTTTATATAGCCGCCTACCAGCACCTCCGCGCCCTTTTGCCTGGCTATGGCAAGCGCGCGCTCGCGATCAAACGGGCCTGCGAAGGGGGCATACTCCAGAGTCTGGAAAATGCCAAGCGACAGCCAAACCTGCCAGATCTGGCGCGACAGCATATCGCTGAAAGTAACGGCATTGCTTATTTGCTGCACCATGCGCAAGGGCACAAACAGCGCGGTAGGCTTGTGGTCCAGCGCGCCTTGCGGATGGACATAGACAACAGGTTTTTGACGCCGCACAAAATTGTCTGTAAGCACCTGGAAAGGAGTGGCAAAATCGCCAGTCAATGAAATGCTGGAATAGCTGTCATCCGGCGAGCGGGCGCAGCCTATTGACGCAAGCACAATGCTGAATATCAGCGCTAAGCGCAGAACAGGACGGGTTAGCAGGGCAAGTTTCATCTCTAATTTCTCCGGAAGGGTATAATCCGGGATTAATGCAAATTATATTCCTTAACCTGAAATTCGCGCAATTTGCGCCAAAGCCGGCAAAAGCGCGGCTGCCATTGGCAAAAAGCCGGCCAGCGTCTGGCCCCAGTTCAGCCGCAGGGCAGTCTTGCAGCCTATCGCAAGGCAGACAAGCCCCCAGATCGCGCCCGCGATTGAGCCAAGGCCAGGGATAATGCATAGCGTCCAGGGCGCGACACTGTATGCAACCGCCTGATAGACGACCATGAATGTGGCCCTTCCTGGCGCAAGCGCGCGATAGACAAGGTACATTAAAAACGCGAATATAAAAAGCTGGAACAACAGGGCGCCNGCGCGCACAAGCAGGGCCATGGGCAGGGAAAGACCTGGCNCGAGCAGCTTCATCATCTCCCGCATTTGCGGGTCATCNATTTTGCCTGCAGCCAGAAAGGAATAAAGCGCCTCGCCCCAGGAACGTTCCACCAGNGTCTGGAAAACGCAAATGATGAGAAAAAAAGCCAATGGCCTCCCCAGCTTCGCGGCTGGCGAAAGGGATGCGAAAAAAAGCGGCGCATGNAACATCACGCGAATTACAGTCTGGNAAAAAGCGGCAAGCCAGCCGGATGGCACCGGCGCGGAATCCCANGGATTACGCGCTGCCTCCCNCTCGGCCTGCGCCTNTCTGGCGCGGCGCTCGTTTTCAAAACGCTCTGCCTCCCGCGCGTACGCATTGCTTGCTGTTACGCGAATGTCTTCCTCGCCATCCGATCCGGGCGGCAGAATCTCTCCAGCGCCCTCGGCGGCGGAAAAACGAAACCTGCAGGCGCATTTTGGACATTTTGCAATTACCGATCCTTNTGGCAGCTTTCCTTCAGGNATCTGGCGGCTAAAACCGCATTGCGGGCATTTTATCTCCATTCAGCCTCCTCCGTGCCACTCTAGCCGCTGAAATTGGCTCTGGCAAGCAATCCATATTGGCAAATTGGCAATTTTGCTGTAAAAGCGCGGATAATCGAAGGAGAAGCAATGCTCAACGAGACCTTCACTGGCTCCGGCAAGGTAATCCTGCTNGCAGGCGGCGGCAGAATCTATGCGGATGTGGCGGCCCGCTTTGTGCGCAGCGAAAGGGAACTGGAAGACATAGCGGCATCNCCCTATTCGCGCCAGATAGTGCGCAACATTCTGGACAGCAATCATCGCGCGGCGCTTGAGTTCGATTATTTTCTCTTTGGAGTTGACGGCTTCTCGCGCGTGACCGAAACCCAGCTGGTGCGCAAGCGCCTGGCTTCCTACCTGATTAANTCAGGCCGCCAGGAGCTGAATGGCAAGCGCGCCTTCAACGTTGCCTATCCCCGGGAAATAGCGGAATTCAGCGCGAATGNGANGCTGCCGGATGGCCGCAGGGCCAATTTGAGCGGACGCGATCTGGCGGAAATTTCAAGGCAGTGGTATGAGGCGGGCCTTGAGGCAGGCATGGCGGAAGAATCATTGCGCTATCTCAAGCCCCAGGCGACNGTCTTCAAGGCGATAATTGGCATGAACGCGCATGCCCTGCTTGACTGGTTCGCTGTGCGCTGCTGCCGCAACGCGCAGGCTGAAATCCGCGATCTCGCAAAAAAAATGCTCCGCCTTTGCCGCGAAGCTGCTCCCGACCTGTTTGAAAATGCCGGGCCGAACTGCGTCCAGCTGGGCTATTGTCCGGAAAACGACCGCCAAAATCCGCAATGCAGGGGGGGCATTCTGACAAAACGCGAAGCCCTGAAAGCGCTGGAAGAATTCCGGAAAAACAGGGCCAATACGCCGCAGAAANAACAGGACGCCTCTGCGCNGTGACGCAATAAAGCCCNGGTCATNCGCCCTCTCCAGGCNTGCACTCCTTGCCTGTCATTTCCGTAATNTCAATCCGGATNATGGCTACGCGCCTGGTTGCGNCTGCCGGTGCCGGACGCTGGCAAAGCGCGTCATAACGCTCGCCAATCAGGTCAAGGGCGCGGGCTTTTTCCGCCTGATCCTGAACAACTACGGCTATGCCCCTGCCGCAAACAGATTTATAATAAGTGGTTGAATTGGCCGTATCAATTTTGATATCCGTCGCTGCGCTGAAAGCGACATGGGGATTCGCGGCAATCAGCTCGAGCTTGTGGCCGGCCAGGGCCGAATGGATATATATTCTTGAGCCGGAAACAGCGAAATTAACTGGCAGGCAATAGGGGTATTCTCCATCAAACAGGGCCAGAAACATGGTTTCCGCCCTGCCAAGCACTTTCCCAAAAAATTCCGGCTCATTCCTTNCCCTGTCTTTTCTGCGCATTTTGGCTACCTGTGCAGGGCCGGAGAATCGNTTCTCCGGCCACAAGATATATTTATGCCGCTTCAGGCTTGCGCTCAAGGCAAGCCTTGAGATCTTCATCCGGAGTAGTCATCAGTTTAAGTCCAAACTGTTCGGTAATGACTTTCAGGATATCCGGCGAAACAAACGCTGGCAATGTGGGGCCAAGAATAATGTTTTTGACTCCAAGCGAAAGCAGGGTCAGGAGAACGGCGACAGCTTTCTGCTCATACCAGGAAATGATGAGCGAGAGGGGCAGATCGTTCACTGTGCAATTGAGCGCTTCCGCCAGAGCCAGGGCGGTTTTTACCGCGGTATAGGCATCGTTGCACTGGCCACAGTCCATGTAGCGGGGGAAACTGCCAAGCATGCCCAGATCCTTGTCATAAAAGCGGAATTTGCCGCAGGCAAGCGTCAGCACCACAGTATCCCTGGGGGTCTTCTCCACAAATTCAGTATAATATTTGCGCGAGGGCCTTGCTCCGTCGCAGCCTCCCACCAGGAAGATGTGCTTAAGCTGGCCCTTGCCTACAGCCTCCAGAATGGCTGGCGCGGCATCGTGCATGGTCTTGCGGCCGAAACCGGTCATTATTTCCTTGCCTGGCTCATCTTCGGCAAAGCCCGGCATTTCCTGCGCCATTTTTATGACTTCGGAGAAATCGCGGCCATGCACATGCCTGCAGCCAGGCCAGCCCACATTCTGGGTGGTAAACATGTGGTCCGCATAAGTCTTTGGATTCTGCAGGCAGTTTGTCGTCATGACTATAGGGCCAGGGAAATTCGGAAATTCCTTCTGCTGATTTTCCCAGGCTGTGCCAAAATTGCCAGCCAGATGGGGATAAGCCTTCAGTTTTGGATAGCCGTGGGCAGGCAGCATTTCGCCATGCGTGTAAATATTGATGCCTGTGCCTTCCGTTTGCCTGAGCAATTCTTCAAGGTCGAGAAGATCGTGTCCAGAAATGAGAATCGCCTTGCCCTTGCGATGGCCCAGCGAGAATTTGGATGGCTCCGGATCGCCAAAATGTCCGGTATTGCCGGCATCCAGCAGCTCCATTGCCTTCATGTTGGCCTTGCCGCACTCAAGCGCCAGCTCCAGCCAGCCGCCCAGATCGCGGGTCTCATTATCCCATTGTGAGCCGGCAATAAGCGCCTTGCGCACAAATTTCGAGAGTTCGGCATCGCGCTGGCCCAGACGGGCTGCATGATCCTTGTAGGCGCAAAGCCCCTTGAGGCCAAAAAGCAGCAGCTGCATGGCAGAGTCGGCATCGCGGTTGGAGCTGAACGCGCCAAGGCCAACAACAGTTTCCGGCAGGCTTTTCAGGTATTCATCCAGAGTCTGTTGCAGATCATCCGGCGTTTCTCCAGTTTGCGCAGCAAGCGTGCGACAATGCTCGAATGCCAGCGCCTGCATGTCACGCAGGGCGGCAGGATCAAAATTGACATTGGTCAGAGTCGCAAACAGGGCATCAGCAATGAAATCATCATACGAAGTAGTATCAATACGGTGGCTGGCCTGCTCCACAAGAGATGATAGCCGGCGCAACAGATAGACGAGCTGATCCTGGATTAAAGCCACCTGCGGATCCTTGCCGCAGACTCCGGTAACTGTGCAGCCAATGCCTTTGGCTGTTTGCTCACATTGATCACAAAACATCCTGACTCCTTGTGATATTGATTGAAGCCGCGTCTGGCGCGGCTTCAATCGCATAACATGCAAATCTGTTAAATGCAAAGTTTTCAGGGAAAATTTCGCTTAGCCTATCTGCCATCATAATAATTCAGGCGCCGCTCCATATAGCTGACGCATTTGGACAGCAAAAGCGTGATGATCAGGTAGACCAGCGCCACAACCGTATAGGTTTCAAAATACAGGTAGGTGGTGCCTACGAAACTGCGTGCCCGCTGCATGATGTCCGGCACAGCGAGAATGGAGACAAGCGACGTATCCTTGAGCATGGCGATGCATTCATTGCCGACAGGCGGAAGAATTGTGCGCCAGGCCTGGGGCAAAACCACGAGAAACATTGTCTGGAAGCGATTGAAGCCGAGCGAGCGCGCCGCTTCTGTCTGGCCCTTCGGAATTGCGGTAATGCCAGCGCGAAATACCTCGCCCATGTAGGCCCCGTAGCAAATCGCGATGGCTGTTACCGCAGAGGCTATGCCGCTGACCTTGACAAATCTTGAAAGCGCGTAATAGATGTAAAACAGCTGCACCAGAAGGGGAATGCCGCGAATTACCTCCACATAGGTTGAAGCTGCCAGATTGATAAAGCGATTACGCGAAACTCGCCCGAGACCGGTGACCAATCCAAGCGGCACTGCGAAACAGATTGAAAGCACTGTAATTTCAAATGTGACAACAACGCCATCTGGCAGGTAAAACAGGATGCGGCGATAGGGATCAGGCCAGAGCAGACATAGCGCGAGCAGGGAGCCTACCGCTCCCGCAAGGGAAATCGACCAGGCATTGACAAGACGCTTGCCATGCGGATTGGGGATTGACGCGCCTTCGGTTACAAGAACAATATTGCCCTTGCTCTCTCCATCTTCCAGGTCCAGATCAGTCCGGCCCTGGAATTTTCCCTTTTTGCCAGCCGCGCCAACCAGATCCCTGATCAAACGGGACATCTCCCACCTCCACACCTGGATTTTAAAACAGGACTGCCCGGTCGCCAGACTGGGGCAGCCTGTTTTCACTGCGATATTTCAAAAGCCCGCGTCTGGCACGCAAACCCGAAAATCTACTTGCCCTCGCCCATCCATTTCCTGATCAATTCTGCTTCCTTGCCTGATTCCTTGACTTTTTTTATGCCCTGATTGAGCTTGTCAACAAGATCCTGGCGTCCCTTGGCGACAGTGAAGCCATAGTATTCCGGCTCGCCGGTCTTGAAAGACAAATTGATTTTGCCTGCGGTGTCCGGCTTCTTGTTGACATAGTACATTGCAACAGGATCATCGCAGATGACTGCGTCAAGACGCCCGCCGACAAGATCCTGGATGGCAAGGCCTACATCATCGTATTCCTTGATGTCAGCGCCGACATCCGCCTTGCGCATTACAAAAATGCCGGTTGTGCCAATCTGGCCGCCCACTTTCTTGCCCCTGAGCTCGGACAGGCTCTTGATTTCCTGGCCTGCCGGCAGAATTACGGCCTGCAGCACTTCATAGTATGGATCCGTAAAATCAAACTGCTGCTTGCGCTCTGGCGTAATGGTGGTGGAGCTTGAAACAATATCGTATTTGCCAGTCGCAACGCCGCCAAAAATGCCATCCCAGGCAATGTTCTGGACATCAACATCGATTCCTGCTTCCCTGGCAACTTCCTTTATATACTCGACTCCAAATCCTATAGGCTGCTTGTTGTCGTCAAGATATTCCATTGGCGGCCAGGTGCAGTCACTTGCGACTGTATACGATTCAGCCGCCATAGCCGCGCTGGCCAGCATTACCGCAGCCAGAAACGCCAGGGCAATTGAACGGTACATATTTCCTCCAGGGCTGGAAGTTAAAAAAATATATTGGCGGAAATTTACACAGCTTTAAACTGGCGTCAAGCAAAGACTGAAAAACCAGCGCTAGCGCCTGCGCCCAAGCCCGCTGCAGCGACCGAAAATCACAAGCTCCAGCCAGTCCAGGCCAAAAGCCAGGCATGCCTTGTCGCCAGCGACTGAATCCTCGTCAATTATCGCAGGGTCATGCCTGCCAGGCTCCAGTTTGCTGAATATATCCATTTTACGCAAAAAATCCCTGAACTGATCCGGCTGCCACAGACTGAGTATCGCCATTGACCTGAGACGCGGCTCAATAGGCCTTTCTCCAGCGGCCACCAGACTCAAGAGACGCATATATGCGTCGTTGAACCTGTTGTATTCCTCAAGTCCCTGGCTTGCCAGCCATTCCCCGGCTGTCCAGCTGCGGCCGCTGTCAAAGCCGCGGCAATGCGGCTCGCTGACCAGAAAGAACCGCTCCACTACGCCTTCGCGCCCCAGGCGCGTTCCCCTGCCAAGCGGATAGCAGCGGCAGGCTGCCGGCCTGTCCTCATATACCGAGCAGCCAGCTGGCGAAACGAACGGGCATGGCGCTTCCGGACTCTCGATCATCCTCAGATGAAACATGGGAAAGCCTGTCGCTTCTTCGGCGCGCATGCCAGTAAAGGCGCGTAAAAAACCGGAAGCCGGCATGCCAAGGTTCCGGGCCAGACGCAAGGTGTCATATGGAGTAAGCGGCAAGTTCAGCTGCGCGCAGCAGCGATTGAAACAGGGCGTCTCCGGGCCGCAGGCAAAGCGGAACTTCTCATCCCGTTCCAGGCAGGTAAGATCATCCATAATCCCGCTGGCGTTGCGGTCCATTATCTCCCGCTCCTCGCCATCATTCTCATCGCGCATTACACCTGACACACGCTGGCATGATCGCATGTGGCGCATCTGCCTTCAACTGCCTGAAAAAGAGGCGTTCTTTGCATATGGGCAAGTATAAACCGCAGCGCGATTTTGCAGCTTTCCAGCACTTCCTCAAGTTTTCCATCCTTGCCAGGATCAAAAAAGGGAATTTCCCTGCCGGAATTTTTGAGATCAACATATGCGGCATTGGCCGCTCCTGAAAGCAGGAGATATATGCCAAGCTGCAAATCCGGCAGCTTCACACGCATTTGCGCAAGCAGCTCATCCCCTTCGCTGTCAAAATCCCCGGGATGGGATTCAAGATATTCCGCCAGAGCCGCGAAAAAGTCCCTGTTTCCCCAAAGACCGGCCTCCGGCTTGTGAATCGTCCCTGTCTTGTAGTCAAGCACGAGCTTTTCGCCGTTTCTTGTATCCAGCCTATCCAGCTTGCCTTCAAACCTGTATTGCCTGCCATCCAGCGCAAGATCCGTGGACATGGCCGTTTCCAGGCCATTAATGAATGTGGCCTCTTTCTGGTTCTGAAAATATTTCTCAAGCCTCTTCAGGCCGGCGTATTCAAAGACCAGCCAGGAATCCACAGGCATTCTGGCGGTCATGCCCAGCTCGCTGATCTTGTCATTAAAAACTTTTTTGATTTCCTGGCGCCCAATATTGGCCAGAGTCACTTCCCTGCCGATCCAGGGCTCCAGAATTTCGGCCAGGGTCGCGTGAATGCATATGCCAGCCTCGGCATAATCCTCGCCCTCATTCACCTCCTCCAGTGGCCGCAGGCGCATCAGGCGGCTGAACACAAAGTTCGCCGGACAGGCGAGATAACTGTTGAGCATTGTCGCTGAAAGCGGGCTTGAGAGCAGCTTGTCCATCGCAGCCGACAGCCTGTCGCTGCGCCTGACCGGCCCTGGCGACCGAATGTTCAGCGCGGCCATTGATTGCGCTGACTGCAAGGGGCCTTCGCCCTCTTTCAATATCTGTGAACGCTTTTGCTCTTCCTGCCAGATCAGCTGCTCCACATAGCGGCTCCTGAACCTTTTGCCAGACGCCGAATCAGAAAGCGCTCCGCCCTCTGCCCAGTAAAACCGGACTCTTTTCGCGCCTGCGAACAGCCGGAAAAGATTGTAGGCCATGATCTGTTCTCTGACGCGGGCATCCGGCAATCCCGCACGGGCGCGCAACGCATCCGGCAGCAGCGGATCCTGGCTTTTGGAGCCAGGCAAGCGGTCATCCGAGGCATCCAGAATATAGATATTGTCGAAATGAAGCAGCCGCGTTTCAAACAAACCCAGAATCTGCCTGCCTACCAGCGGCTCCGCCTCAAAAGGAATGCGCTCGTTCTCAAGCAGGATATCCAGCAGCCGATAAAGCGATTGCAGGGAAAACCTTTCAGAACTGACTGGATTTGCCAGCAAGACAGGCAATATCCTGTTCTGCAGCCGCGAGAGGGCCTCGGCATCTAGATGAAAATGCTCCCAGCTTTTTTTGCCATGCCTGATCAGCAGGCTGCAAATTTTTTCAAGGCTTTTTGCCAGGGAAGCTGTAGTGTTCACGGTAGCGAAGCCATCCACAAGCGCCGCAAGCGCCTCCTCCAGAAACGCCCTCTCTTCAGGCGTTATCTTCAGCTCGCCTTTCAGCTCTTCCAGGTTGACATATTTGGCGCCGTTTCTGCGAATTAGCCGTCCAAGCTGCCAGAGCGACGCTCCCAGCCTTGCCTCACCGCCTTCGCCAGCCTCAAGCGTAGCCAGATAGGGCTGCCCAAACAGCCTGAGGAGATCCCGCCAGTAGAAATTGCCATTGCCCTGCCTGTGCAGCTGCAGCTGAAAAAGGTCATCCAGAAAGCTCCGCAATTGCGCGCGCTTGAGCGGATAGCCCATCGAGATATTGACAGGCCCAGGCGGCATATGATGCAACACGGGCATGAGCAGCTCAGCCCCGGGCAGGACAATGGCTGTGGAAGCGCCGGATCCTGCTTCTGCGTCGCTGCCAATATCCCTTGCCATCTGTTCAATCTGGGAATGGGCGTCATACGCGGCGTAAAAAGAATATTCCGGCTGCCCGCCCAGGCTCTCGCCCTCGCTGGTTATGCCTGCCTTCCAGTTATTCACCCACTCGGCCAGTGGCTGCGCGGCGGAGTCGCCAAGATCGGAGGCAGCATGAACGCATATTTCTGCGCCAGCCTGCCACAGGGAATGAAAGAGGCGGTTTTCCGCGCCATTGAGCACGGAAAAGCCGGCAATAATGACAGGACGGCCGGCAGTTGGCAGCAAATATGGGGGAATCTCCGCCGCGTGCTCAGCCGCGATCATGCATTCAAGCCCCTTTGTCAGCAGTTCCGGTCTGGCAGCTTCCAGCTTTTGCCGATAGAGCAGGGAAATCCGGCCCAGCGCCGCCAGCAGGGCGGCAGCCAGCGGCTCGGCCTCGTCCTCGGGACTTTCCAGATCCCGCGGCTCGATTGCCTGCAGAAAAAGATCGTCAATCAGGCTGGCAAGGCGAATGCCCCAGGGCATGAACCTCGCCATATCCATCCCTGCGAAATGCGCAGCCAGACTGCGATCCTCCCCAGCCAGCTCCGTGACGCATTCGCGCAGATAAAAGACCTCATCCAGGGGATTCGCCATTGCATACGGCGTGCTGGTTACTGACGCGCACCACTGCGCCGCAAGCTGGGCAAAAGGAAGCATGCGCGGCACTGCCGCAGGGCGCTTTTCGCGCCCATA
>JAAUYW010000067.1 GCA_014804915.1 Desulfovibrio sp.
AAAAACGATTCGCGGGCTGCGTAACAAGCAGCGCGTCAAAACCGGCCTGGACCAGCAATTCGCGCAATCTTGCGCGGCGGCCGCGATATTCCGGCTCTGGCCGCGAAGGCGCTGTTTCCATAATTTCCATGCCTGGCATTCTAGCAATTCGGCGCACGCATGAAAAGCATGAATTAAAAAAAGATTGCCAGACGCGCCGTCAATTCCCCCCATTGACTCTGGCGCACTTGCGCGTGATAATCACAAATGGCTATTGCCAGTTTAATTTCTCAGACTTCAGGAGAACGAAATGCACAAGGCGCTCCGCGATGCGTTAGGCATTTGCAAGATCCTGCTGCGCAACGGCTACGACGCCCATATTATCAACGCGCCCCTGCAGGAACAGGCGCTGGCTGGCAGCCGCACGGGCCTGCCATCAGTTGACATTGCCTGCGAGCCTGGTCCCGAAGATCTGGCGCGCCTGTTCCCAAAGACGAATACAGACGGCCACGGTCTTGCGCAAATGGAAGAAAATGGCGTTCTCTTCAATTTCTATCCGCTCGACTCTGGCGTTCCAAGCCATCCCGAACTCTCTCTCGTTCGTCTCACGCCTGCGCTGGAACAGCGCGTCCGGCCGCAACCTCCGCAGCCTGACAGCAACACGCAAGGCAGCGCCTGGGACGGTTTTGCCACTGTCCAGGATGGCGTCATCCGTTTCCTCGGCCTGCCCGACGCTACCCTGCGCCATAATTATCTTCTCGCCATTCGCGCCCTGCGCTTTGCCGCCAATTACGATTTGCCCATTGATCCCAATACCTGGATGGCGATTGTGCGCTCGGCTGTTCGCGTTCTCGATTATGTGCCTGCTCCTGATATCATGGAAGAATGGCGCAAGGTAGGCGCAGAATCCATGCATCGCTTCGTCCGGCTGCTCTACGACGCGCATATTTTGCAAGGCCTGGTGCCGGAAGTGGCCGCCCTGGCCTGCGTGGTGCAACAAAATGACAAGGGCGTCATCAATGGCAACGTATTCGAGCATACGCTGAAATGCATGGAGCTTTATCCGCAGGAAGGCCTGCATTATGACTGGCTCGGCACAATGGCCATGCTTTTCCATGATGTGGGCAAGCTCTTCACTGCAGAATATTTTGACGGCCGCTGGACATACTACCAGCATCACCAGATTGGCGCGAAAGTTACCCGCAAAATTCTGCGCCGCCTGCGTTTTGACCTTGAGGATACCGAGCTGATCTGCCACCTTGTCAATCATCACATGCGCTTTCATTTCATGATGACAGACAGGGGCATCCGCCGCTTCAAATCCGTAGGCGAAACCGCCAGGCTGATGGCAATGGCCAAGGCCGATCTGATCGCGCGCGACGACAGCTTCACTTCCTATAATCACAATCTCAAGTATCTCGATCGGGCGGAAACGCCAGAACAGATGCTTGAGCCATTGCTGAATGGCAACGAGATAATGGAAGAAACCAGTCTCGAGCCTGGCAAGCTGGTTGGCGTAATTCGCGACGCATTGCTGGAAGCGCAAAAATCAGGCGTTGTTACTGACAGGGAAGGCGCTCTTCAGTTTGTGCGCCAGTATTCCACGCAAATCCGGGCCTGAATGCCCCAGAGCGTTTAGTGATGATAGGGCCGGTTGCGCAGGATGGATTCGGCGCGATAAAGCTGCTCTGTCAAAAGCACCCGCGCCAGCTCATGCGGCCATGTCATTGGCGACAGGCTGAGGCGCATGCCTGCAGCCCGCAAGACATCCTCAGCCAGGCCAAACGGGCCGCCAATTATGAAAGCCGGCCGCTTTAGCCTTTCCATATCGCACTNGCCCAAAAGGGCCGCAAATTCCCGTGAAGTGAGCATTCTGCCAGTTTCATGCAGTGCTATNGGCCAGTCATTGGGCGCCAGCTGGGCCAGAATGCGCCCGCCTTCCTGTCCAGGGCGCGCTTCTGGCGCCAGCCTTGCNTCGCCATCGCGCACTTCCACGATTTCAACAGGCCGCACAGGCTTGAGCAGGCGCAAATAATGCTCGCATGCCTGCTGCCAGTATCCGGTTTTGAGTTTGCCTACGCAAATTATCCGGCAGCGCGCCATTAAGNCCCCCTGGTGAANATGCGNCTGNTATCTGTTTCCGAAGCCGGCCGNATTCTCGCGGACGGCGGACTGGTCATCTATCCCACTGAAACTTTTCTGGCTCTTGGCTGCGCTCCNGANTGCGCGGCCGCTGTCAAAGCCATCTATAAAATCAAGCGCCGCCCTGGCGAAAAACCNTTGCCGCTGATCGCCNCCAGCCTGNAAGAAGCGCAGGCACAGGGCNAACTTGACTGCCTGCCCTGCCGAATTGCTGGAACGTTTCTGGCCAGGGCCGCTGAACGTGATTCTGCCAGCCAAAACAGAACTGCCAGNCTTTTTGNTCAATCAGGAACATAANCTTGCCATGCGGGTCAGNGCAAGCGCTGATGCCTCCCTGCTGGCCAGCCTGGCAGGCGGGCTGATCNCGGCGACCAGCGCCAATTTAGCAGGCAAGCNCCCNTGCCGCCAGCCTGTGGAACTGGGTCAGGCCTTTCTTGNCGCCTGCGAGGCGNCCGGCCTGCCCTGGGGAATTGTCAAGACTGAAAATAATTGTCATTATAGCGCGCCGTCCACTCTGGTAGAGCCTGTCCNGGATAAGGACGGCTGGAGTCTGAAAATAATCCGCGAGGGCGCGATTTCCCGCGCCGTGCTGGCAGAGGCCGGCTGGAATCTCCTTTAAATAAAAACACAAGGGAGGCGGCGCATCCTGTTGCGCCGGTTTGGAATGCAAAAAACTGTGATCTGCCCCCATTGCGGCCAGCCTTATAGCGCCTACCGCAATCCAGCGCCCACGGCTGATGTTGTCATCCACGATCCCGAACGCGGCGTAGTCATAATCCGGCGCAAAAATCCCCCCCACGGCTATGCGCTCCCAGGCGGNTTTATTGATGAAGGCGAACAGGCGGAAACAGCGGCCAGAAGGGAAATGCTGGAAGAAACAGGGCTGGATGTGGAGCTGACCGGNCTGCTTGGAGTATATTCCAGNCCTGACCGGGATCCGCGCCAGCATACAATCACTACCGCTTTCACTGGCAGGGCGAAGAATCCGGAATGCCTCAGGGCTGGCGATGACGCTGCCGGAGCCGCCTGGTACCAACTGGATGAGCTNCCAGAGCCGCTTGCCTTCGACCACAAGAAGATTCTGGCTGATTTTGCCGAAACGCTGNCAGGCAAGCGCGACGTNGCCCGGATTCAGCCGGAGTAAAATGGGTTACGCCTCNCTTGCCCAGTGCGTGGCGGATCTGCGCAGGCAGGGCCAGTTNCGCATTGTCGATACCCTGCTNGACCCATGCCTGGAAATTGGCTATGTGCAGCGCCGCGTTTTCCAGNCAGGTGGCCCGGCACTGCTGTTCACCCGCCCCAAAGGCTGCCGCTTCCCGATGCTTGCAAATCTGTTCGGCACAAAAGAGCGCGTGAATTATATTTTCAGGGATAGNCTGNCNCGNCTGAAGGAAATTTTCACAATCAGGGCCAACCCCGCGCTTGCCAGGCCGCTCAGNNCGCTGAAACTCGCGCCTGCCCTCTGGCANAGCCGGCCAAAATGGCAAAAAAACGCGCCTGTGCTGGCGCGGGCCTGCGCGCTCTCCGATTTGCCCGCNCTGAAATCGTGGCCGCAAGACGGCGGCCCCTTCATTACCCTGCCGCTTGTCTACAGCGCCGAGCCCGGCCGGACGCAAAAGGGCAATCTGGGCATGTATCGTGTGCAACTCGCAGGCAATGACTATGCTGAAAATGAAGTCGGGCTGCACTACCAGCTCAAGCGGGGCATTGGCATCCANCACGCCATGNCCCTGGGCGCAGGCCGNCCCCTGCCTGTCAACGTCCATGTGGGNGGGCCGCCAGCGCTTTCCCTGGCAGCTGTAATGCCCCTGCCTGAAGGCATGAGCGAGCTGCTTTTCGCCGGCTTGCTTGGCGGCAGAAGAGTTCGCCTGGGCCAGGGCAAGGATTTGCCTGTGCTGGCTGATGCGGATTTTGTCATTCAGGGCTATCTGGACGATACAGTAAAGCCTGAAGGCCCCTTTGGCGATCATCTCGGCTATTACAGCCTGACCCATCCCTTTCCGGTTCTGAAAGTCCATTCCGTCCATCACCGCGAAGACGCCATCTGGCCNTTTACCACAGTAGGGCGNCCGCCGCAGGAAGATACTGTATTTGGCGACCTGATCCACGAGCTCACGGCGCCGCTTGTCAGCCAGGTATTCCCGGGGCTGAAAGAGATTCACGCAGTTGACGCGGCAGGCGTGCATCCGCTGCTGCTTGCAATCGGGGAGGAGCGCTATGCCCCCTATCAGAATGAATCCGGGCCAGCGGAGCTGCTAACACATGCCATGCATTTGCTAGGCGCAACCCAGACCAGCCTTGCCAAATTCGTCCTGATTGCTGAAAATTCGCCTGGCTGCCCCAGTTGCCGCAATGTGGCGGACTTTTTAAGGCATATGCTGGAACGTATCGATTTTCAGCGCGACCTGCGTTTTATCACGCCGGCAAGTTCGGATACGCTTGATTACAGCGGTTATAAACTGCACCAGGGCTCCAGGCTGATCATGACAGCCTGCGGCCCAAAACGGCGCAATCTTGCATCTGAAATCAGGGATCTGCCTGAGCTGCCTTCCGGATTTTCCAGTCCGCGCGTATGCCTGCCAGGCATTATGGCAATTCGCGAGCAGCGGCACTCCGGCAAGCCTGATGAGCGCGATCCTGAAATCGAAAAGAAACTGTGCGCATGCCTGACAGGCTGGCGTCAGGCTGAAAATTTCCCTCTTGTTGTGATTGTGGACGATCCGGATTTCTGCTCGGCTTCCCTGGCAAACTTTCTCTGGGTGGCGTTCACCCGCTCTGACCCTTGCCGTGACAGTTATGGCGTCAATGAAAAAACTGTATGCAAGCGCTGGAGTTGCGATGCGCCCCTTGTTCTGGATGGACGCCTGAAAGCGTTTCAGCCTGCGCCACTGGAAGATGATCCGGCTCTGGTGGAATATATCGAAACTCTTGCCAGCGGACACGGTCCCCTGGCAGGCCTGTTTTGAGGCGGAAAAGCAATGAAAATAGCGCTCCTTCAGCCAGATGTTGTTGACAATGATTTTGAGGGCAATTCACGCAAGCTGGCCGCTCTCTGCGCCAGCGCGGCTGGTGCGAAGCTTTGCGTTGCTCCTGCCCAGGCCATCACCGGTCCCGGACATGCCCGTTGCGCCGTATCGCCTGACTGGCAGGAACAGGCTGTGCGCCTGGGCAGGGATCTTGCATGCAGACTTCCTGACGGGCAGGCGCTGCTAACCGCCCTCCCGGGTCTTGGCCCAGCGCTCCTTGAAAACAGGGATGTCCTGTTTCTGGGCGAGATATTCACTTTCAGTGGCCTGGAAATTGGCATGGATCTTTCGCCTGAAAATCCCTCCCCGGCTGATCTCTGCATTCACCTGGACAGCCGTCCCTTCGCGCCAGGCATGCAAAACGAATGGGAGCTGCTCCTCTCGGGCCAGTGCCGCCAGCAGGGACGCGCGGCTCTGGCTGTCAATCTTGCAGGCGGCTACGGTGGCGTCATTTACAATGGCCAAAGCGTTTGCGTTGACAAGAAGGGCGATGTCACGGCCAGGGGCGCCGCCTTTGCTGAGGATGTCCTGGTTGTGGATACAGATCGGGAACTGGCAGGCAGGCTGGAGCCTTGCGAGGAGCTGCTGGCAGCGCAATGGCAGGCGCTGCGGCTCGGCGTGACGGATTTTTTTGCCAAAACCGGTGCCAGAAAAGCGGTGCTTGGCCTCTCCGGAGGCATGGATTCGGCATTGGTGGCATGCATTGCGGCAGATGCGCTTGGAGCGGAAAATGTAACGGGGCTGCTTTTGCCCTCTCCCTATACCAGCAAGGCGTCAATTGACGACGCGCTGGAACTGGCGGCAAATCTGGAAATCAGAACATTCACGCTTGCGATTGATTCGCTTTTTTCAGAATGTGGCAAAACCCTTTCGCCTGTTTTCGCGCAGGTGGAGGCGGCTCCTGGCGAGCTCACCCGGGAAAACCTGCAGGCGCGGCTCCGCGGCCTGCTGCTGATGGCCTTTGCCAACTGGACTGGCGCGCTTGTCCTGAACACAGGCAACAAGAGCGAGTCAGCCATGGGCTACTGCACCTTGTACGGCGACACGGCTGGCGCGATTGCAGTTATCGGCGACCTCTTCAAAACACAGGTTTATGAGCTGGCAAGATGGTATTGCCGGCAGGCGGGCGCGATGATTATTCCGGAAAATATCTTCACAAAAGCGCCAAGCGCCGAATTGCGCCCAAACCAGAAAGATACGGATTCTCTCCCTCCCTACGTCGAGCTGGATGGCACGCTCAAGAGCCTGCTGCGTGGCGAGAAAGGCCATGAGGATCTTGGCCGCCTGGTCAGGAGCCAGGAATTCAAGCGCAGGCAATCGCCGCCGCCATTGCTGGTCAGCGGCCTGCCGTTGTCCGGTTTCTGTTAGACAATGCACGGCAGTTCGCTTTGCCGCATGGGCTGGTTTGTGAAAACCTGGCTTGAGCCTGAAGCAAAGCCCCTGAATGTGCTCGATGTTGGCAGCTGCGAGGTTGCCGGCGGCTCCTATCGCCGTTTTTTTCCGGAACCGGATTATCATTATACGGGCCTGGATATGGCCCCCGGGCCAAATGTGGATATTATCCCGCGGCTGCCCTATCACTGGCCGGAGCTGGCAACCGAATCTTTTGATGTTGTTATTTCAGGCCAGGCGTTTGAGCACATGGAGTTTTTCTGGCTCGCTGCGCTGGAGATGAGCCGCGCTCTCAAACCGCTGGGGCTGCTTTGCATAGTGGCCCCCAGGGGGTTTCAAAGGCACCGCTATCCGGTTGACTGCTACAGGTTTGACGCGGATGGAATGACTGCGCTTGCCCGCTGGTGCAATCTCGAGATTCTGCATGTTTCCACAGACATGGCGCCCCCGGAAGCCGGCAGCGGCTGGCATATTGAGGGCTGTGAAGATTCCCTGCTTGTGGCCCGCAAGCCGGCTGTCTGGCCCGGGCCTGTCAGGGCGGAAGAATATCGATTCGTGGAACCGCCCGAAGATGGGCCAAGGGGAAATTTCGCGCCGGCTCCAGGACCAGCGCCAGAAGCGCCGCCCCCCTCTCCGGAACCGGACGCGCCTGATCCTGCCCAGGCCGTGCTGCAGGCAATGGCAGCGGAACTGGAGGATTTGCGCGCTCGCGTTGAGTTGTATGAATCCAGCAATTCCTGGCGGCTGACCAGGCCTTTGCGCAAGCTTGGAAAAATTATCCGCGCAGCCTTTCGCCCCCGTTTTTGATAATTGCCGCAACGCTGGACAGCCCCTGTCCACCCCTGAATTCCCATCCGTATAAATATTTTTATTCCTTGGAATTTCAAATGGTTATAAAGCAAATTATATATCTAACCGCTTGATTTATAAAAGAAATTATTGACGGTTGCTTAAAATGAGTCCTAAAACAAATCAGCAAAACCAACGGAGGTATGCAATATGGCAAAACAAGTCGCTCCCCTGGAAGGAATAAGGATAGTTGACTTCACAAATGTGCAGTCAGGACCTTCTTGCACCCAGCTGCTTGCCTGGCTTGGCGCTGATGTCTGGAAGATTGAGGAGCCTGGCCGCGGCGATCCCACGCGCAAGGAATTGCAGTTCAATCCGGATCTTCCCAGTTATTATTACCTGCAGCTCAATTCCGATAAAAAATCGATAGCCCTGGACGCAAAAACCAAGGACGGCTACGAGATTCTGAAAAAGATGATCGAAGGCTGCGACATGTTCATTGAAAATCTGCATCCAGGCGCAATGGACAAGCTCGGTTTCAGCTGGGAGGTAGTTCACAAGCTAAACCCGAAATGCATTTATGGCAGCATCAAGGGCTTTCCGGTAACTTCGCAATATGCGCATCTGAAAGCCTACGAGCCAATTGCGCAGGTAACTGGCGCAGCCGCGACCACCACCGGCTGGTTTGAGGGCCAATACAACATTCCCACGCAAAGCGGCGCGGCGCTCGGAGATTCCAATACAGGCATGCACCTCTGCATCGGCCTGCTGGCCGCGCTTGCGCAACGCGAAAAAACAGGCGAAGGCTGCTTTGTCTATCAGTCCATGCACAATGCCTGCCTCAACCTCTGCCGCATCAAGACCCGCGATCAGCTCACGCTCGACAAAATCGGCTATCTTACCCAGTATCCCCAATATCCGGATCAGAAATTCCCGGATTATGTGCCCCGCGCCGGCAATATCGAAGGCGGCGGCGTGCTGGGTTGGACATATGCCTGCAAGGGCTTCTACCAGAATCCCCCGGACACCAATGATTTTGTCTATATAATCCTGCAGCGCGAAGAGAAATCGTTCAAGCTGTTCTGCGAGGGCACAGGCTTCACCGACTGGCTGACCAATCCGGATTTTGCGACAGCAGACGCGCGCGACAGGAACAAGCAGGCCATTTACAAACGTCTGGGCGAGTGGTGCAAGGACAAGAACAAGTTTGAAGTAACTGCGCATCTGGCGAAATACGAAGTGCCAGTGGGGCCTGTGCTGAATACCAGGGAAATTCTCACAGACAAGTCGCTGTACGATGGCAACACCCTCGTCAAGATCAACCAGCCTGGCCCGGTAGGCGAGTTTGTAACAGTTGGCGTGCCATTTACGCTGAGCAGCTTCCAGCCCACATACGGCCCGTGCCCCGAGCTTGGCGGCAATACCGCAGAAATTCTTGACAAGCTTGGCTTCAGCAAGGCCCAGCAGGAAGAATTCCGCAAGAACGGCACAACGCACGTACTGCCAGACGGAAAGATGTAGGAACAAATCCGGCGGCGCAGGCATGCGCCGCCCATACTCAAGCTGGCGCTATGCGCCTTCATAATCGGGCAAAAAACAAATGAGCGACAAAAAACCCTTTGGTCAGCAGCCGCATTTTCCCCAGGATGTAACCGGCATGTACGTCCTCGCCCAGGCGCTGAAAAAATGCGGCCTGACCCATATGTTCGGCCTTTGCGGCATTCCGGTTACCGATCTGGCCTATCTTTGCCAGGAATACGGCGTGCGCTATTTTGGCTTCCGCTTTGAGCAGCAGGCAGGCATGGCTGCGGCCACATACGGCTATCTGACCAAAAAACCCGGCCTGTTGCTGACAGTTAGCTCGCTTGGCTTTTTGAATGGCCTGACTGCCACAATCAACGCCACTGTGAACTGCTACCCCATGATCCAGATTTCCGGATCCTCATCGCGCGAGCCGGTGGACATGAATCAGGGCGCATACGAGCAGCTGGACCAGTTCGCTGTTGCCAAACCGCTTGTCAAGGCCGCGTTCCGCTGCAATGATCCCAAAGACCTGCCCTCCGCTGTAGCGCGCGCCTGGCGAGCCGCGGTTTCAGGCCGGCCCGGGGGCGTCTATCTGGATGTGGTCGAATCCTGCCTTGGCCAGGTCATCCCGCATGACGCGATCAGCGACTGGTTCTTCGAGCCTGTTGACCCATGCCCTGCCATGCCGCCCAGCGCTGCTTCGGTAAAGCGCGCCATGGAGCTTCTGGCATCGGCAAAACGGCCTGCCTTCCTGTTTGGCAAGGGCGCGGCTTACGCGCAAATTGACGACAAGATCCGTGAACTGGTTGAGAAAACCGGCATTCCCTATTTCCCGATGTCAATGGCAAAGGGCCTTTTGCCAGACAATCATCCCCTTAGCGCGCTCAGCTGCCGCTCCACAATCATGGAAGAGGCGGATGTGGTAGTGCTTCTGGGCGCCCGCCTGAACTGGCTGCTGTCGCGCGGCTATGGCAAATGGAGCAAGACGCTCAAATTCATCCAGCTGGATATTGAGCCTCTGGAAATCGACCGCAACCGCCAGATAGCCGCTCCTGTAGTAGGCGATCTGGACAGCTCCGTAACGGCAATGCTGGAGGCGCTGCCCAGTTACAAGCTGTCCATGGATCCGGCCTGGGTCAAAAAGCTCCAGGATGAAACCAGGGAAAAAAATGCCAAATTCAGCGAGCGCCTTGCTTCGCACGCGCATGACACCCCAATGACCCACTGGACAGCGCTGGGCGTAATCAAGCCCATCCTGGCCAAACATCCGGATATCGTGCTAATCAACGAAGGCGCCAACACCCTTGATGACACGCGCGACACAATTGACCAATACAAGCCCCGCTGCCGCGTTGACTGCGCCACCTGGGCGATCATGGGCATGGGCATGGGCTCCTGCGTTGGCGCGGCTGTTGCCACAGGCCGTTCCGTTGTGGCCATAGAAGGCGATTCGGCATTTGGCTTTTCGGGCATGGATTTCGCCACCATCGCCCGCTTCAAGCTGCCGGTTACAGTCATCGTCTTTAACAATGGCGGCATTTATAACGGCATTGGCGTCAATCTTTCCAAGGATCCTTCCGATGACAGGGATCCGGCCCCGACCACGCTTGATATCAATGCGCGCTATGAAAAAATCGGCGAGTGCTTCGGCGCCCAGAGCTATTACGTGCAAACGCCTGCAGAGCTGGAAAAGGCCTTGACAGAATCAATCGCCTCAAAAAAACCATGCTTCATCAACGTGCAGCTTGCAGCTGACTCCGGCGTTGAAAGCGGCCATATCGGGTACCTGAATCCGGAATCATTGCAGCATCCGCTGGCCTAGATTCGCAAATCGTCCGCCTCTTGCCGGAGGCGGACGCAAATACAAGGAAGAGCTTTATGGCTCATATCATTCTCTATGCGATAGTTCCGATTGTGGTGATTATGCTGCTCGGCTTTGTTTCAGGCAAACGCGGCGTTTTCACAGGAGATGACGCCAAAAAATTCAACAAGGTTGTCCTTGACTACGCGCTCCCTGCCGCCCTGTTTGTCTCAATTGCGCAGGCCAGCCGCGAAATGCTTTATCACGACATAAAGCTGACCATAGTGTCCACGATTGTCATTATGGGCTGCTTTATGGCCGTATATTTCATTTACAAATATTGCTTCAAGGAAAACACTGGCGCGGATGCGGCAGTAAGCGCCCTGATCAGCGGCTCGCCCACCATCGGCTTCCTTGGTTTCGCAGTACTGGAGCCCATTTTTGGAACCACGCCGGCTGTGGCCCTGGTCGTGGCCATTGTCGGCATCGTCGTGAATGCCATCGGCATTCCTGTCGGCCTGTCCCTGCTCAACGAATCCCTTGCAAAGCAGAGGCCGGACGCAAAAAAGGTGAGCGCCTGGAAACCCGTGATTCACGCGCTCGAGCAGCCTGTGGCCTGGGCGCCCATTCTGGCAGTGATCTGGGTGCTTGTTGGCATTCCCTGGCCTGCCTGGGCAAGCCCCTCCTTTGACCTGATCGCAAAAGCCAATGCCTCAATGGCTGTTTTCTCGGCAGGCATTACCCTTGCCTCAATCAAGATCGTGCTCAACTGGCAGGTCTTTCTGGGCACTATCCTGAAGCTTGGCCTCATGCCTCTGGCCACGCTTGTTGTCGGTCTCATAACCGGCATGGATCCCCTCAATCTCAAAATGCTGGTTGTGGCCAACTCCCTGCCACCCGCATTCTCAGGCATAATTATCGCCGATGAATATGACACATACGTGGCAACAGGCACTTCCTCGCTTACTGTCAGCGTCATTGTTTTTGTGTTTGCCTGCCCGTTCTGGATCTGGATTACAGATCTCTGCCTGAAAGGCGGAATGTCATTCTAGCAGCCATTCCATTTTTCTTTCCAAGACCCTGGCTTTTGCCAGGGTTTTTTTAATTCCAGGCGCCTGGCATCTGCCCGGCCCCACATCATTTTTGCATTCCGAGCCCTGCCGGCATTCTTGCGCCTGGGCGTAAACTGTGATACGGCATATCCTGAAAGTTTCTATCTTTCAGGAGGGCTCGTATGGATGTTGTCCTTTTATCGCGATTGCAATTCGCGGTAACAATTTTCTTTCATTTTATTTTTGTGCCGCTGACGCTTGGGCTTTCTTTAATTCTCGCGTTCATGGAAACGCGCTATGTCTGCACTGGCGATGAATTCTGGAAACGCCAGACCAAATTCTGGGGAAAGCTTTTTATAATCAATTTTACGCTCGGCGTGGTAACCGGCATTACCCAGGAGTTCCAGTTCGGCACAAACTGGTCGCGGTATTCGGAATACGTGGGCGACATTTTTGGCTCCCTGCTCGCCATTGAAGCGACTGTCGCCTTCTTCCTGGAATCCACTTTCATAGCTGCCTGGTTCTTTGGCTGGAAGCTGCTCGGCAAAAAGCTGCACTGCCTTTGCATCTGGCTGGTTGCGATTGGCGGCAACATCTCGGCTTTCTGGATCATTTGCGCCAATGGCTTCATGCAGCATCCTGTTGGCTACGCGCTTGACGACACCGGACGCGCCATTCTCACAAATTTTACGGATGTGGTCTTCAATTCATACGCATGGAATGAATTTTTCCATACATTGATGGCCTCGTGGGCTTTGGCCGGCTTTTTTGTGCTCGGGGTTTGCGCCTGGCATCTTGTACGCAAAAGCCAGACCGATTTCTTTCATCGCGCCTTCAAGATGGTCGCTCCCTGGACTTTCCTGCTCTGCCTGCTCATTGCCTTCAGCGGCGACCTGAATGGCAAATCGGTAGCTGACCACCAGCCTGTCAAGCTGGCCGCCATGGAGGCGCACTGGAAAACAGGCACGCACGTTCCATTCTACCTCATCGTAGTGCCTGACGCAGCCAACAAGGATAACGCCATTGAGGCAATCGGCATTCCCGGCCTTCTGAGCTGGCTTTCCTACGCCAACACGGACGCGGAAGTAAAGGGCCTGCTCGATTATCCGCCCAGCGACTGGCCTGATGTCAATACAGTCTTCTGGTGTTTCCGCCTGATGGCAGGGCTTGGGGCGGTTTTTCTTCTGCTTTCTTTCTGGGCCCTTATCGCCCGCAACAAAACGGAGCCCTCCAGGTGCCTGCTCAAATGCCTGATCTGGAATATCCCCCTGCCCTACATTGCGCTCATGCTAGGCTGGACTGTCGCGGAAATGGGTCGCCAGCCCTGGATCGTATACAACCTTCTGCGCACTTCGGATGCGGCTTCGCCGGTCCCGGCCAGCAGCGTTGGCCTTTCCCTGATCGCATTCACAGTGGTTTATACAGTCCTTGGCATCCTTGACATTTATCTTATTCGCAGATTCGCGATTCAGGGCCCTGATACCGCCCAGGAGGGATAAACGCCATGCTGGAAACAATCTGGTTCTTACTCTGGACGCTGCTTTGGGCTGTCTATTTCATTCTCGACGGCTTCGACCTCGGCCTTGGCACGCTTATCCCCTTCCTCTGCAAGGACGATCAAAACAAACGGATGTGCTACCATGCATCCGGGCCATTCTGGGATGGCAATGAAGTCTGGCTGATTTCAGCAGGCGGCATCACTTTCGCAGCCTTTCCCAAAGTCTATGCGGTCATGTTCAGCGCCCTCTACGCGCCGCTGCTCATTCTGCTTTTCGCTCTCATTTTGCGAGCGGCATCTTACGAATTCCGCAGCCTGGTCGAGCATCCCATCTGGCGCGCAGTCTGGGACTGGGTCCATTTTGCCGTAAATCTCCTGGCCTGCCTTGTGCTGGGCGTATTTTTTGCCAACCTGTTCATGGGCATTCCCATTGATGCCAATGGCGTCTATCATGGAAATCTGCTCAAGCTCTTCAATCCCTACGGACTTTGCGGAGGCATTTTCTTTCTCGTTGTCTTCATGATGCACGGCGCTATCTGGCTGACCATCAAGACCCAGGGAGATCTGCAGACTCGCGCCCTCGCAGCCGCGGGCGTAATGTGGGTAGCCACCGCCTGCATGCTCGTCATTTTCCTCATTTTGACTTTCTTCTACACCCATATTTTTGGCAACTATCTTTCCATGCCCTGGCTGCTGATTTTGCCATTGCTGGCAATCCTGGCGTTGCTGCTCATTCCCAGAATGCTTAATGAAGGCAAGCTATGGCGCGCCTGGTTCTCCAGCGCGGCATTCATCCTGTTTGTAACGTTCTTTGGCGTACTGGGAATTTTCCCCTCCATGCTTATTTCAAGCCTGGATCCAGCCGCCACCATTACCGCATTCAATGGCTGCTCCACGCAGAATACGCTTGAAATCATGCTCATCGTAGCCCTGTGCGTAGTGCCCATTGTTCTCCTCTACCAGTTCTGGATGTACCGCCTCTTCTCAAAACCGGTTACTTCCAGGGATCTGGAAGATCATCACGCCTATTAATTCGCCAAAAAGGGGCGATCCGCAAGGATTGCCCCTTTTCTGCAAGCCAGATTATAACACTTCAAAATTGACGGCAAAAACAAATGGCCAGAGTCACAGTGCTAATGGGGTCAGGCTCGGATCTGGAAATTGTCAAACCATGCCTGCAAGTTCTTGAACAGCTTGAAATTGATTTTGAGGTTTTCATCAGTTCCGCGCACCGCACCCCGCAGCGCACGGATAAGCTCATCGCCTCGGCCCTGCAAGCTGGCGCCCAGGTTTTTATTTGCGCTGCAGGCATGGCCGCGCATCTGGCTGGCACAGTGGCCGCACGCACGTGCAAGCCGGTCATTGGCTTGCCCATTGCCGGCTCAACCCTAAATGGCCTGGACGCGCTCTTTTCCACCGCGCAAATGCCAGCTGGCTTTCCTGTAGCGACTGTCGCCCTGAATGGCGCCAGAAACGCGGCCTGGCTTGCAGCCCAGATCCTGGCATTGCAGGATAGCGCGGTTGAAAAACGAATTCAGGCTGCTCGCCAGGAAATGGCAATGTCTATTGAAAACGCAAGCCAGAAACTGGAAGCGCAATTCAACTGAAGTACTCCCCAAAAACTAGACTGGTGTGATAGGATGCCTGTCAGATATGGACACAGACTTTTTTGTAGCCGCTCTGGAAGAAGCGCTGGGAAAATACGGCAAGCCAAATATTTTCAACACGG
>JAAUYW010000068.1 GCA_014804915.1 Desulfovibrio sp.
CGTCTGGGCCGGCCGTGAAATAGCTGCGCAGGCCAAGCACATCATAGCCGCTGCGAATCACATTCTCAAGCCCGCTTTTTCCAATGCCGTATGAGGCCAGCATCTCCTGCCGCTCCTCCGGCTCCAGACCCTGCAGCTCTTCCTCAAGCCTGGCGCAAATGCTCGTAAAACCGGCATTCCTCTCCTGGGCAAGCTTGCGCAATGCCTCCACATGCCTTTTCTCGCCGCCGCTTTCATCCACATTCGCGCAATAGATAACAGGCTTGGCTGTCAAAAGCCCAAGCTCCCGCCATGCCTGCGCAAAGAGCTCGTTCTCCGGCAGCCCGAAACTGCGCGCCTCCCTGCCTGCATTGAGATGCTCCAGTAGTTTTTCCATCAATCCGGCCGCAACCTGCATTTCCTTGCTGCCCTTGGCCTGCTTGCGCATTTTCTCCAGCCTGCGCTCAACCGTCTGGATGTCGGCAAGCAAAAGCTCGGTCTCGATGGTATCCACGTCAGCCGCCGGATCCACGCGGCCGTTGACATGGACAATATTTTCATCCTCAAAGCAGCGGACAACCTCTATTATCGCGGCGCAATCGCGAATATTGCCCAGAAACTGGTTGCCCAGGCCCTCGCCCCTGCTTGCTCCGGCGACCAGCCCTGCTATATCAATAAAATCCACGCTCGCATGAATTACGCGCTGCGGCTTCGCCTTTGCCGCCAGGGCTTCCACGCGGCTGTCCGGCACTGCCACAATCGCCTTGTTAGGCTCAATAGTGCAGAAAGGATAATTGGCCACCTGTGCGTTTTGCGCTTTGGTAAGCGCATTGAAAAGCGTGGATTTGCCCACGTTTGGCAGCCCCACTATGCCAATGCTCAAGGCCATTTCAGATTCCCCCTGTTGTCTGGCCCAGCCGCAGAATAGCCTGCCGCCTGCCAGAGCCAGCGCTGCGCCGCCGCAGCGGCGCGATTCCGTAACAAGGCTGTCTAAAAAATTTCTTGAAAATAGGCAAGGAGTGCGCCAATATGGCCGCATGTCTTTTGAGCTTTATGTCGCGCTGCGCTATCTCTTTTCCAGGCGCAGGCAAACCTTCATTTTTGTCATTTCGCTCATGTCGATTCTGGGCGTGGCCATTGGCGTTGGCGCGCTCGTGCTCGTGCTCGGCGTTTACAACGGCATGAGCACGGATCTGCGGGACAAGATTCTTGGCGCCAACGCGCATGGCATAGTCCTGAGCCATGTTTCAAGCGCGCTTGGCGAGCAATTGCCTGAAGTAATGCAAAAGGTGAAACAGGCCAGGGGCGTTGTGGCCGCAATGCCCTTCATTTATTCGGAAGTCATGCTGTCGGCCGGAGGCGGGGTCAAGGGCGTGGTTTTGCGCGGCATTGATCCGGAAACGGCTCCGGAAGTGCTGACGATGCTCAGGCCGCTTGCCAGCGGCGCGCTGAAGCGCGTCAGGGAAGGCTCCCCCCCGGGCATCATCATCGGAGATGATCTGGCCAGGCGGCTGCAAATCATGCCTGGCAGCCGCGTCAACATTCTCTCGCCAGCAGGCCAGCGCGGCGCCGCCGGCTATCAGCCCAGCGTCAGGCCATTTGAAGTCGCGGGCATTTTCAAGACCGGAATGTACGAATACGATTCCTCGCTGGCGTTCACGAACATGGCGGCGGCCAGGCAGGTGCTCGGCCTGCCCGAAGATTTTATTTCGGGCATAGAGATTACCGTGGATGACCTGTTCAATGCGGACAGGACAGCGATAGCGCTTGCCGAAGAGCTGGGCATGCCCTTTTATGTGCGCAGCTGGATGGAAATGAACGCCAATATCTTCGCGGCATTGAAGCTCGAAAAATTCGGAATGTTCATTTTGCTGACAATGGTGGTGCTGATTGGCTCGTTTTCGATTGTGACAAGCCTGGTGATGCTGGTCATGGAAAAAACCCGCGACATTGCCGTGATGATGGCAATGGGCGCCACAGCCAGGATGATCCGCCGCATTTTCATTTTCCAGGGCTGCATAATCGGCTTCATCGGCACCCTGCTGGGCTATGCCTTTGGCCTGAGCCTGGGCTATCTGCTCAAAAAATACCAGTTTATCAAATTGCCGGAAAATGTTTACACGCTTGATCATCTGCCCATAATAATCACGGTTTCAGATGTGCTGCTTATCGGAGCGGCCGCAATGCTGCTCTGCTTTCTGGCGACAATTTATCCGGCCAGACAGGCGGCCAGGCTGGAGCCTGCCGAAGCCATGCGTTTTGAATGATGGCCACAGTCTATAAACTCGAAAACGTCGGCAAGACCTTCAGCGTCGCAGGCGAAGAGCTCGAGATATTTAAAAATCTCAATCTGGATGTGGAGAAAGGGGAAGCCCTGGCCATAGTGGGCTCTTCCGGTTCGGGCAAGTCCACGCTGCTGCACCTGATGGGCGCGCTCGACAGGCCGAGTCGGGGCGAAATACTGTTTGCCGGCGAAAGCCTGGCCAGCATGTCCCAGGCCGGGCAGGCGCACTTCCGCAACCGGCGCCTGGGCTTTGTCTTTCAGTTCCACCATCTGCTGCCGGAATTTTCCGCGCTGGAAAATGTCGCGCTGCCAGGACTGATTGCCGGCAGGAAGATGGCCGAAATGCTGCCCAGGGCCAGGCAAATGCTGGAGCGCGTAGGCCTCGGCAGCCGCATGGGCAGCCGTCCGGCAACCCTTTCCGGCGGGGAGAGGCAAAGGGCGGCCATAGCCAGGGCGCTGATCCTAAACCCTGAAGTCATACTGGCCGATGAGCCTACAGGGAATCTTGACGAACATACCGGCGCGCAGGTAGGGGAACTGCTGCTTGAGCTTAATCGCGAATTAGGAATGACGCTTGTAGTAGTTACGCATAACCAGGATCTTGCGGCAAGAATGGGCCGTATTCTGGAACTTAGGGGTGGGGCCTTGTATGAGAAAGCTTTTTCCTGAATTAATTATCTTTCTGGCCTGCGTTTTTTGCGCCGGGCAGGCCCTGGCGGCCAGCACCGCGCTTGTGCTGCCCTTTCAGGCCAATGCCGGTGAGGAAATGCCCAACGCGGCCATCGAAGTTCCCCAAATGATTTCCGACCAGCTGAAGCAGTCAGGCCTGACTGTAGTGCCCATGCAGCGCGCAGCCGGAATTTTGCGCAGCAGCGGCTCAGGCGACATCAATCTGGAAACAGCGAGACGTCTTGGCCGCCAGGCAGGCGCCGACTATGTCATCTATGGCGCATTCAACCAGCTTGGCGATGGCTTTAATATGGAAACGCGCATCGTGCCTGTGGAGGCTGGCGAGGCTGTGCCGGCCAGCTTTGAAAGACAGTCGCTTCTGGCCCTTGGCGAATGCGCCCAGGCAATCGCGGAAAGAACGTCCGGGCTTGCGCAGGCGCAGGCTCCGGCAACGCCTGCCCAAGAGCCTGCCGGGGTCCAGTTTGTGCCCATGGGAACCGCTGCGGGCGGACTTGCCGACATCCAGGTGCGCGGCATGAATGTCATGGATCCGGACACAGTGCTGATGCGCCTCTCCCTGCGCAAGGGCGACAGGCCGGATGCTGCCGCAATCAATGATGAAGTCAAACGCATCTGGGACATGGGCTATTTCAGCGATGTGCAGGCGCACATGGAGGGAAGCAACCTGGTCTTTACAGTTGTCGAGAAGCCGCGCATTGACAATATAATTGTGGAAGGCTCCAGCGACATTGATTCGGAGGATGTCATCGCGGCCATGGGCACAAAAACAGGCAGCGTCCTGAATGAGCAGATGCTGGCAGATGACCTGCAAAAAATCACCGAGCTCTACCGCAAGGACGGCTATTATCTGGCCAAGGCAAATTACCGCATCCAGGATCGCCCTGGCCAGACCGGCGGCGCGATTCTGGTCATAACTATAGATGAGGGCAAAAAGCTCTATATCAAGGATGTGGTGATTGAAGGGCTGGACAAGCTGGATCGCGGCGACATCGACAAATACCTTTCCCTGAAACCGCGCAACATCATCTCATGGCTGACTGGCACCGGCGTGCTCAAGGAAGAATATCTGGAGCGCGACACCAACGCGATCGCGGCCTACGGGCTGAACGAGGGTTTTATTGATATCCAGGTTTCCGCTCCCGATGTGAAATACGACCCGGACGGCATTGTCGTAACTTTCGTGGTTCACGAGGGCCCGCGCTACAAGGTGCGCGACATCAAGTTCGGCGGAGATATTATTGACAGTGAAGACAACATGCTTGAAGTCATCGAAATGGATGACTGGAAAAAGGACAACGACTGGTTCTCGGTCACTGTCATGCAGGAGGACAGCAAGCGCCTTACAGATCATTACGCGGATTATGGCTATGCGTTCGCAGAGGTTGATACGCGCCTGATGAAGGCGGATGATGGCAGCGACAATGTTGACGTTGGCTATTTTGTCAACAAGCGCCAGAAAGTGTTCATCAGGAGACTCAGCGTGGAGGGCAACACCAAGACGCGCGACAATGTCATTCTGCGCGAGATGCGCCTTGGNGATGGCGACATGTATGAAGGCGCGAAACTGCGCAGGTCAAGCGAGCGCCTGAACAGGCTGCGCTATTTCAGCGCGGTTGACATGGAGCTTGTGCCTACGGACAAGGAAGACGAAGTCGATCTGAAAGTGAAAGTCAAGGAAGCCAATACAGGCGCGCTCATGGGCGGCATTGGCTATTCCACGTATTATGATGTGGGCGTTACCGCATCAATCATGGAGCGCAACCTGTTTGGCCGCGGCTACTGGCTGCAGCTGCAGGGCTTCTTTTCCTGGCGGCGCACATCCGGCGTGCTGTCATTCACAAACCCGCGCGTCTATGACACGGAATTGTCAGCNGGCAATGACTTGTACTACACGCATGACTACTGGGATGATTTCACAAAGGACACGCTNGGCGACACCATCCGCATTGGCTACCCGATAGGCGAATACACCACAATTGGCCTTGCCTACCGCCTGGAAAGATANGAGCTTTACGATGTGGAGCCATACGCGTCGCCCTATATTTCAGACTACAAGGGCACCAACTGGACAAGCGCGCTGTCTGCCAGAATACTGCGCGACACCACAAATGACAGGGAGCGCCCAACCCAGGGCACAATCACGCGGCTCTGGGGGGAATACGGCGGCGGCCTGCTTGGCGGCACGGATGATTTTATCAAGGCTGTGGCGGACTGGCAGGTGTTCTGGTCTGTCAATCCTGACAATACCTTCCATGTGCGCGCGCGCCTGGGCGGCGTGTTCCAGAACAGCAACGAGCCTGTGCCGGTATTCGAGCGGTTCTGGCTGGGNGGCATGGATTCCATCCGCGGCTATTCCTATTCGGATCTTTCGCCCCGCGATTACAAATACGGCGGCGAGCTGATTGGCGGCGACAGGATGGGCGTGCTCAATCTGGAGTACATCTGGCGCTTCCAGAAAGAGATGGGCCTGGCCCTCGTGCCTTTTGTGGATGGCGGCTTCAATATTGACAGCAAGACAATGGGCCATGACTGGGACAAGTACCTGGTGGGCTCGGCAGGGCTGGAATTGCGCTGGCGCTCGCCAATGGGAGACTTGCGCATCGCCTACGGCATACCGCTNTCGCAGGACTACGATGGCGAGCGCGAATCCGGACGTCTGGAATTCAGCATGGGCCAGTTCTTCTAGCAATGGCGGGGGCGCGCAAGCGCCCTTTCCTGTAAGTCGNGATTTCGCGCCTGAATTGCAATTCGGGCNTCTATCGCCTAAACTNGCAACCCATATTGCTATTTTTTNGAGGATCAGAATGCTGCGCAGCATGACGGGTTTTGGGCGCTGCTTTGCGGAAGACAGCGACGTAGGCCAGCAATGGGAAATCAGGAGCGTGAATGGCCGNTATCTTGATTTCAANTGGCGGNTGCCGCCTCTTGCNCGCTACCTGGANCANAGNCTTGAAAAAATTGCCCGCAAGCACGTTCTGCGCGGCCATGTGGAAATCAGCCTGGCGCTCCAATTCGCGCCGGGACGCGCGCCGGAGCCGGCTTTTGACACGCAGCTTGCNGATNCCATGCTGAACCAGNTGGCGAAGCTGGCAGAAGCNCGCGGCGAGANTTGCCAGCCGGATTATTCCAGGCTGCTTCTGATGCCTGGTCTCTGGGGCGAGCCAGAAACGGACATGGTTGAAAATCTCGCTGCCAGCCTTGAAGAAGGGCTTGACTGCCGCACTGCTTGACTGGAATGAATCCCGCTGCGAGGAGGGCGCGCGCCTTGGGCGCGATCTGGAAAGCCGCGTCATGCAGATGAGCGAGTGGACCGGGCTGTTGCGCCAGGCCGCGCCAAATGTGAAAGAGGAAAAAATCCAGAATCTGCGCGAGCGACTCGCCACCATTCTTGCTGACGGCGATTTTGAGCTTTCCGAAGACCGTTTCCTGCAGGAAATTGTGATTCTTGCCGACAGGCTCGATGTCAGCGAGGAGCTTACGCGCCTGGATTCNCATCTTGAGAGACTGCGGCAATTATTGAGATCCGGCAGGGATGCGGGCAAAAAAATCGATTTCACGTTGCAGGAATGTTTCCGGGAGATAAATACCTGCGGCAACAAGATTCAGGATGCCGATCTTTCNCGCATTATCGTGGATTTCAAGAACGAACTGGAAAAATGCCGCGAACAGGCGCAAAACCTGGAATGACCCTTGGATGCCCTGATCAACATCGGCTTCGGAAATTACGTGCTTGCCCAGNGGGTAATCAGCATTCTCAATCCCGCCTCTTCACCCATGAAAAGGCTNCGCGAGGATGCNAGAAACGAGGGCCGGCTGATTGACGCGACGCAGGGACGAAAAACGCGCTCCATTCTGGTAACAGATTCAAACCATGTCATCCTTTCAGCCATCCAGCCCGAAACAGTCAGCCAGCGGTTTACGCAGGAGGCGAATTAAATGCGCCAGGGAATCGCCCTTGTCTTAAGCGCCCCCTCAGGCACTGGCAAATCCACGCTCTGCCGGATGCTCCGCAGGGAATTTCCGGATTTCGGCTACTCCATCTCCTGCACTACGCGGCCAATGCGGGCAGGAGAGGAAAATGGCCGGGAGTATTTCTTTCTGAGCAGACCGGATTTCGAAAGAATGCGGGAGACCGGCGAATTTGCCGAATGGGCCCAGGTGCATGGCCATCTTTATGGCACGCCGCTCGCGCCAGTCAAATCAATGCTTGAAAGCGGCGTAAACGTCCTGTTTGACATTGACGTGCAAGGGGCGGCGCAACTGAAAACCACGCTTCCAGACGCAACTTTCGTCTTCATTCTCCCGCCTGACATGCGGGAGCTGCGAAGACGTCTCGAAAGCCGCGGCATGGATGACGAAACCAGCATCCAGTTGCGGCTTCAAAACGCGCTGGCCGAGATTCGCGAGGCTTTCTGGTATAACTCGATAATCGTCAATGACACTCTGGAAAATGCCTATGCGGAACTCCGCGCAGTTTTTATCGCTGCCAGGCTGGCGCCTGCCCATAATATGAAAATTCTCGAAAATATCCTTGAGGATGCGGAAAAATTCCATGCCTGAACTGATCGTGGCGCTGGATTTAAATAACGAAAAGCGCGCCCTGGAGCTTGCGGGAGAGCTCAGGCAGAAGATAAAATGGTTCAAGGTTGGACTTGAGCTGTTTGTTGCCGCAGGCCCTGCCGTGGTTCTGAAACTGGCTGAAATGGGCTGCAGGGTTTTTCTGGATCTGAAAATCTACGATATCCCCAACACTGCGGCAGCAGCCGCCGCCCAGGCCAGACTGCCAGGCGTGGGCCTGTTCACAATTCATCTTCAGGGCGGCGAGCGCATGTGCCTGGCTGTCCGGCAGGCTCTTGCAGGCAGCGGCATCCTCTGCGCAGGCGTAACCGCGCTCACCAGCTTCAATCAGGGCGAAATGCCGGGCATCCTCCAGCCGCCTGCGGAATATGGCCTGTTTCTTGCCAGACAGGCTCATGCCTGGGGCCTGGACGCCATTGTCTGCGCAGCTGGCGAAGCCGCGAAAATCAGGCAGCCCGGCCTGAAACTGATCTGCCCTGGCATCAGGCC
>JAAUYW010000069.1 GCA_014804915.1 Desulfovibrio sp.
ATCATAGGCTTTGCGCGTTATTTCTATCATTCCACTGGGTTAGCAAAATCTATGCCTAGTGAAGACGGCTTCTAAACAAAATCGGCTTTTTTAAATTTTGGCTGGCACTATCGTGCCCAGGCTGTGCAGGTTAAAATATCATGTCCGCGTTGTCAAAGAGTCTGTTGCTCTGGATTTCTTGCTGCTTGTTGCCAGGGTCTGGCTGGATTGAAAGCGCGCGACCCGGGGCAGGAGGAGGCTCAGCCCTGACGCGCCTTCCGGATAATCTTGCCAAAAGGGCATTAAATATTATATGGATAATTTCAATTCACAGTGAAAAACGCGCCTTTTGGAAGCAGCCAACGGAGGCAGAGTTGAATCAGTTTAGCCGCAACCTGATGCTGTGGGCATTGATTGTCCTGGCCATGGTGATGCTATTTAATATGTTCCAGCAGCCCCAGGCAGGCATGACAAGGATCCCCTTCACCGAGTTCATGAACAAGGTTGAGGATGGCCAGATCCTGTCGGTGACCATGCAGGGCCAGTCGCTTTCCGCGCACACCGCTGACAACCAGACCCTGCAGACATACGCGCCGCGCGATGCCAATGTGGCCAGCATGCTCATGGACAAGAAAGTGGAAATACGCGTCGAGCCTCCGGAGGAGTCTCCCTGGTACATGACAATGCTCATTTCCTGGTTTCCAATGCTCCTGCTGATAGGCGTATGGATTTTCTTTATGCGCCAGATGCAGAGCACAGGCGGCAAGGCCATGAGCTTTGGACGTTCGCGCGCCAAATTGCTCAATCAGGACAACGCCAAGGTGACATTTGAAGATGTGGCCGGCGTTGACGAGGCCAAGGAGGAGCTTTCTGAAGTCGTCGAGTTTCTTTCCAACCCAAAGAAATTCACGCGGCTCGGCGGCCGCATTCCCAAGGGCGTTTTGCTTGTGGGCCCTCCAGGCACCGGCAAGACGCTTTTGGCGCGCGCTGTGGCTGGCGAGGCTGGCGTGCCCTTTTTTACCATTTCCGGCTCGGATTTTGTGGAGATGTTTGTTGGCGTTGGCGCTTCCCGTGTGCGCGATCTGTTTGCTCAGGGCAAAAAGAACGCCCCGTGCCTGATTTTTATTGATGAAATTGACGCAGTTGGCAGGCAAAGAGGGGCCGGCCTGGGCGGAGGCCATGATGAGCGCGAACAGACCCTGAACCAGCTCTTGGTGGAGATGGATGGGTTTGAGAGCAATGAGGGCGTCATTCTGGTGGCAGCCACAAACAGGCCGGATGTGCTGGATCCCGCGCTGCTGCGGCCAGGCCGCTTTGACAGGCAGGTGGTTGTTCCCACGCCTGATCTGCGCGGCCGCAAGCGCATTCTTGAGGTGCATACAAAGCGGACGCCGCTGGCAGAGGGCGTTGATCTTGATGTGCTGGCCCGCGGCACGCCAGGCTTTTCCGGCGCTGATCTGGAGAATCTGGTCAACGAAGCCGCCCTGCAGGCTGCGAAGCTGAACCAGAACAAGCTGGACATGCGCGATTTTGAGTATGCCAAGGACAAGGTGCTGATGGGCAGGGAGCGGCGCAGCCTGATTCTGTCCGATGAGGAAAAGCGCATCACAGCCTATCACGAGGGCGGCCATGCGCTGGTTGCGCGTCTTTTGCCTGGCTCCGATCCTGTGCACAAGGTAACAATCATCCCGCGCGGGCGCGCCCTGGGCCTTACCATGCAACTGCCTGAAGAAGACAGGCACGGCTATTCGCGCACCTATTTGCGTAACAATCTGGTGGTGCTTCTGGGCGGCCGCGTAGCCGAGGAGCTTATTCTGGATGACATTACTACCGGGGCATCCAATGATATTGAGCGCGTGACCAAAATGGCGCGCAAGATGGTGTGCGAATGGGGCATGAGCGAGACCATTGGCACGCTTTCCATTGGCGAGACTGGCGAAGAAGTNTTCATAGGCCGCGAATGGGTCCAGAACAAGAATTACAGCGAGGAGACAGCGCGTCTGGTGGATGCCGAAGTCAAGCGCATTGTGGAAGAGGCGCACAGCCGCTGCCGCAAGCTGCTTGAAGACAACGCCGATATTCTGCATCGCATAGCTTCCGCCCTGCTGGAGCGGGAGACCATTACCGGCGAGGATCTGGATCTTTTGATGGCAAACAAGGCCTTGCCTCCGATGGATGCCGATGCCGGGTCGAANGCTGAAGCCGGGGAAGACAATGACGCTGAATCCGGAAACGGAAACACGGAAGCAAAGTCTGGAGACGAGTCTGGCCAGCCGGCAGAAAATGAAGATTTCGAGCTGGAGAGCGAAGACAAGGACGGGAAGAAATGACTGGCGCATGCTTGGCGGCGCGCCTGTGCCTGCTCCGCGCGGTTTTGGCCTGCTTGGCATCCTGAATTTGACGCCAGATTCCTTTTTTGATGGCGGAAAATACAACAGTGTGGATGAATCTGTCGCGAAAGCCTGTGAATTGGCNGCTTCCGGCGCGGATGTGCTTGATNTGGGCGCGGAATCCACAAGGCCCGGCGCAAGGGCCGTGCCTCCGGAAGAAGAGGCNAGGCGCCTGNTGCCCGCCCTNGGGGCAATCAGGGCCAGGCTGCCGCAAGCCGCGCTCTCGGTTGATACCCGCAATTCGGCTACCGCAAGGGCCGCGCTTGAAACCGGCTGCCAGATAATTAACGATGTTTCCGCATGCAGCCATGATCCCGGGCTTNTGGAAGTTCTTGTCCAGTACAAGCCTGGCTATGTCCTCATGCATAGCCAGGGCGAGCCTGAAACCATGCAGGCCTGCCCGCGCTATGGCGATGTTGTGGCNGAAGTAATGCGTTTTCTGGAAAGCAGGCTCAACGCTCTTGTCAGGNCCGGNCTNCCGGAAAACAGGATNGCGCTTGANCCTGGCATTGGNTTTGGCAAGACCAGGATTCATAATCTTGAATTATTGAAGNATATCGGCAAGTTCGTGAAAATGGGCAGGCCGGTGCTGGTTGGCATTTCCATGAAGCGCATGCTTCGCGTCTTTGCAGGCAGCNGGGATGCTGGCGAGGCTACNGCCNCGGCGTCTGCCCTGTTGTATGCCAGGGGAGTGTTATGGCATCGCGTGCATGAGCCTGGCAGGGTTGGACGCGCGCTTGCGCTTGCGCAGGCATTAATCTGAAGAGCGGGTATTTCGCCATTGCTGGATATACTGGATCAATTCAGGCAGAATGAATGGTGGAAAGATGGGCTTGATATCGCGCTCGTCAGCCTGCTTCTTTATCAGGTAATCCAGCTGCTGCGCGGCTCGCGCACGCTTGCGATTCTGACTGGTCTGGGCGTGCTGGGNGGCCTTTACGGGCTTGCCCGCTACCTTGGCCTCAATACTCTTGAATGGCTTCTGCAATATATTTTTGGTTCGCTTTTCATTCTCATCGTNGTGATTTTTCAGGCCGATATTCGCCAGGCNCTNGGGGAAATGGGNGCGCACCGCTTTTTTCGCGGCAAGGCGCTCAGGGAAACCGGAGTTGAAGAAGTGGTGCAGGCTTGCGTTGAAATGGCCAGACTCCGGATTGGCGCGTTAATTGTGATTGAACGCAGCATGAAGCTGGGGGACATGATCAAGCGCGAAGGCGTGCGGCTGGATGCGCTGATCTCGCGCCAGCTTCTGATGAATATTTTTTATCCAAAGGCGCCATTGCATGACGGCGCCGTAGTCATCAGCTCNGGCCGCATACTGGCGGCTGCGTGCATTTTGCCGCTTGCTGTTGCGCGCGGCCAGAATTTTGGAACGCGCCATCGCGCGGCATTGGGTATTACCCAGGAAAGCGATGCGATTGTTGTGGTCGTATCCGAAGAGCGCGGCGAGATTTCCGTCGCAATGAAAGGGGAGCTGGTGCGGGCTCTTGATGCCGGCCGTCTGAAGCAGGTTTTGAATGAAATTCTCTGAANCCGGATTTTTCAAAAAGGGTCCGAACTGGATTGCCCTGGCCCTCGCGTTAGCCGCGGCGATCTTCATGTGGGTNCTTGTAACCCAGAAGGATGANATAGAGGCGCAGATCGAGGTTAGCCTCAATTATGTCAATATTCCGCNAAACCTGGTTGTTACAAATGGCATGGTCAGCAAGCTCTATGTTCGCGTGCGCGGCCCGAAAGTGCTTGTAAATGCCTTGCTGCGCGAGCCCAATTCGGATGTGCTCTCTCTGGCGAATATCAAGCAGGGCGAAACGGTTATTCCCCTTTCCATGGGAGATATCTCTCTTTATCCAAAATTGCGCTCGATTTCGATTATTGACATTCAGCCGCCAAGGCTGGTGATTGTGGCGGANGCTGTCGCGGANCGCAGGGTGCGCGTGGAGGTGGATCTCTCCTCTCCGTTGCGGAAGGGGGCGGTTAGTTTCGAGGAGGTCGGAGTTTTCCCCAATATAGTCACCTTGCGCGGCCCAAGGCAGACTCTCGAGAACTATCCGCCGATTCGTCTCGAGCTTAACCTGGATCTCAGCAAGGCGCCCGGGGAAACGGTCACTCAGAGGATAGCTCTTGATACGCCAAACTTTGTGACTGCGGAGCCCAACTCTGTGGATGTGCGCTACAAGATCACCAGCGGCCGGGCCGCGCTCAAGCGCGCCTGCAAAGTCATGATTGCCCAGGGCAGCGATGCCAGCCAGTATGAAATTGAGCCGCCGGAAGTGGAGGTAGATATTGAAGTGCCGGAGAATCTGGCGCATTCCCAGTCCTATCTTTCCGGTCTTGAAGCAAGCGTGCTGCTGCCTGATATACAGGCCGGGGAAAGCGAAATTCTCAAGGTGAATATTCATACGCCGGCAGGGATGACCTGGAGCGCGGTTACGCCAGCAGAGGTGGCTGTTACCCACAAATAAGCGGGCAGTTATGGATCCAGGACAGCGCTCGCAGGGCTTCCGCTATCTGGATTCGTTAAAGACAGGAGAGGCGAATGGGTCAACGTCTATTTGGCACTGATGGGATGCGCGGCCAGGTGAATTCGCCGCCCATGACTGCGGAAACCGCCCTGCGTCTGGGAATGGCTGCCGGAATGCGATTCAGGCGCGGGCCGCACCGCCACAGGGTGGTGATAGGCAAGGACACGCGCCTGTCCGGCTATATGCTGGAATCAGCCCTTACGGCCGGGCTGTGCGCCTCGGGCATGCATGTGATCATGACCGGGCCCATGCCTACTCCGGCGATTTCCTTTCTTACGCGGAATATGCGGGCTGATCTTGGCGTTGTCATTTCCGCGTCCCATAATCCCTATTATGACAATGGCATAAAGTTCTTTGACGCGGATGGCTATAAATTGCCGGATAGCGTTGAGGACGAAATCGCCGGGATGGTGCTGGATGCGGATTATGCGTGGCCATATCCGGAAGCGCATGACATTGGCCGCGCCACCAAGATTGAGGATGCCGGCGGGCGCTACATCGTCTATACCAAGAGCTGCTTTCCAGCGGAGCTGACGCTCTCTGGCTTGCGCATTGTGGTTGACTGCGCGAATGGCGCGAGTTACAAGGCTGCCCCGCTTGCGCTGGAAGAGCTTGGCGCCGAAGTCTTCCGGATTGGCTGCGAGCCCAATGGCCTGAATATCAATGATCACTGCGGCTCGCTGTTTCCGTCTGTTGTGGCTGCCAAAGTGCGGGAGCTGCGCGCTGATGTTGGCCTGGCGCTGGATGGGGATGCTGACAGGCTGATTGTGGTGGATGAGCATGGCGCGATTCTGGATGGGGATCAGCTGATGGCAATGTGCGCCCAGGCGATGATGGCCAGGGGCGAGCTGCCTGGCAATTTGCTGGTCAGCACTGTCATGAGCAATCTTGCCCTGGAAATCTTCATGCGCGATCACGGCGGACAGCTTTTGCGCACGCCGGTTGGCGACCGCTATGTAGTTGAAGGAATGCGCCGCGAAGGCGCGATGCTCGGCGGCGAGCAGTCTGGCCACCTGATTTTTCGCCATTACGCGACAACTGGCGATGGCTTGCTGGCAGCGCTGCAGATTTTGCGGATTATGCGCGAAAAGGAAAAGCCGCTTTCGGAGCTGGCAGGACTGCTAACGCCATTTCCGCAAAAGCTTGTGAACGTCTATGTGCAAAAACGCCTGCCTTTTGAGGAAAGGCCAGCGATTGGCGAGGCAGTGAAAAAGGTGGAAGATGAAATGGGGGGCAGGGGCCGGGTGGTGCTTCGCTACTCCGGCACAGAATCCCTCTGCAGGGTGATGGTTGAGGGGGAGGACGCCGAAAAAGTCAGGCAGTACGCGCAGGAACTGGCCGAAGTTGTGGCCAGGGAGCTGAAGTAGCAGGCTCCCAATGAACGGTTCGCGCCAGGCCGTTATATGAAAAATGGCCTGGCGCGAGATCAGCTATCAGGCTGGCGTGAAATCTATGCTGCCCAGCAGATGATCCAGATCAAGCAGAATCAGGAGCCTGTTGTCCAGCTTGCCAATGCCGCGGATGTATTCCGAGCCAATTCCGGCCACGACTGGCGGAGGATCTTCAACTGTGGTTTCCGGAATCCTGAGCACTTCCGAAACGCCGTCCACAAGAAAGCCGACTATTTTTTGACCCAGTTCCATGACGACAATGCGCGTTGAGCTGTCCGGCTCATGATCCGGCTTGTTGAAGCGCGTGCGCATGTTGACAACGGGTATGACCTTGCCGCGCAGGTTGATGACGCCTTCAATAAATTCTGGCGCGCGCGGAACCATGGTGATCTGCATCAGGCGGATGATCTCCTGCACTGCCAGGATGTCCACTCCGAACTCTTCCTCGCCAATGCGGAACGTTACCAGTTGAATCAGATCATCATCATGCGGGTCCTGACCGGAAATTTTTACTTCCTGCGTCATGCCACTCTCCTTTCAGGTATTGAAGCGCATTTCTCCAGTCCAAGGAGCGCGCGCCAGGCGCATAGCCCGGGGTTCAAGTCAAGGTAACCGGATCCCAGCTCAAGAGGAGCAAGTTGCGCCAGGGCGGTTTTCAGATCTTCCATCGTCGCTGTGCGCAGCAGGCCCGGCACATTCTGGATGGGACAGAGATCGAAGTCATTGGTGGCTGCCATAACCATGACAGGCAGGCCCCTGAGCGCGGCTTCAAGGCTTGCCGTAGTTGAATTGGAAGCCCAGACGCTTGCCTCTTGCGTCAGCTCAAGGGAAAGGGGCGAATGCGATACCAGGATTTTCTCCCTCTGGATGGCGGGGAGCGCGCCAAGCCACGTTTCCGGAATCAGGTAGGGATGGGGCTTGAGCACCAGATTCCAGCCACTGAACAGGCCAGCATCCAGGCCCTGTTTGAGCAGGTCGAGCTGGGCGTTCGTCTCATCCGCAAAGAAGCTGGTCAAAATCAGCAGCTTGCGCCCATTGCCGGCTTCCAGCGGCTCCCCGGGCTGCGGCGGCAGCTGCTGGCCTGTTTCCGGAGCTTTTCTGGCTTCTGCCAGGTAGAGATAGCGCAGCGCCTCAACCTGGGTTAGCCTGGTTTCAGGCATCCTGTTTTCGCGCCACTGGCTGCAGGCCGAGTTGCCATTGCCTGCGATTTTGTCAGGCTGAAAGGGGGCGCAGTCTGGATCCGAAAAAGTCCGTGGCGCATCAAAATAGCGGAAATCAGTAGGGCGCACAGTGGAATGCTGCGCTCCAAAGACTGGCCCGTTTTCCGGCACGGAGCGGGCGGCCATTGTCAGCATGCGCTCCCAGGGGCAGTTCTCGAGCGGAAACAGGGTCCAGCGCTGCTGACCTGACAGCCTGCAGTAACTTTTGAAAGCGCGGTTGAAAAGGCAACGTTCCAGGGAGCGCCAGCCGGCCAGGGATTCAAACCATTGTTCGCGCATCCAGGGCCAGAAATTGAG